>JALQUE010000130.1 GCA_023260815.1 Roseovarius sp. | reverse complement strand
CGATGGTGTCGGACTCCAGTAAAATAACGTGCGCGCCTTGCCCTGAGGCTTCCAGAGCAGCCGAGCAGCCGGTGAAGCCGCCGCCGATGATGAGCAGATCGCATGTGGCATCTTCCGACACCGAAGGGGCCGAGAAGGCTTCGGAGGCGCTGTCACGCCAGAGGGAACCGAGGTCGCGCATCGAGTCACCGTGAGAGTTGCACGCCACACGGTAGCCTGTGCAGGGCCAGACGCAACAGGCGAAAGGCCCTGCGACACGGGATCAGAAGAACGCCTGCAAGCCGGTCTGCGCACGCCCCAAGATCAGCGCGTGAACGTCATGCGTGCCTTCATAGGTGTTGACGGTCTCAAGGTTCATCATGTGGCGAATGACTTGATATTCCTCGGAAATACCGTTGCCGCCATGCATGTCGCGGGCCATGCGCGCGATGTCGAGCGCCTTGCCGCAATTGTTGCGCTTGATCAGGCTGATCATCTCGGGCGCGGCGCTGGCCTCGTCCATGAGGCGCCCGACGCGCAGGGCGGCTTGCAGACCCAACGTCACCTCTGTTTGCATATCGGCAAGCTTTTTCTGGAAAAGCTGGGTCTGGGCCAGAGGACGGCGGAACTGATGACGGTCGAGACCATATTGACGGGCGGAGTGCCAGCAGAATTCGGCCGAGCCCATGACACCCCAGGCGATGCCATAGCGCGCCCGGTTGAGACAGCCGAACGGACCTTTGAGCCCTTCGACATGGGGCAGCAGCGCATCCTCGCCCACCTCGACGCCATCCATCACGATCTCGCCGGTGACGGAGGCACGAAGGCTTTGTTTTCCTGTGATTTTCGGAGCGCTGAGCCCCTTTGCGCCCTTGTCCAGAATGAAGCCCTTGATCTTGCCGTCATGGGCGTCGGACTTGGCCCAGATGACAAACACATCGGCGATGGGCGAATTGGAAATCCACATCTTCGCGCCGGTGATGCGATACCCCGTGGCGGTTTTTTCGGCGCGGGTCTTCATGCCGGCGGGGTCCGAACCGGCATCGGGTTCGGTCAGGCCAAAGCAGCCGATCAACTCGCCTTTTGCCAATCCGGGCAAGTACTTGAGGCGCTGGTCTTCGCTGCCATAGGCATAGATCGGGTACATCACGAGCGAGGATTGAACGCTCATCATCGACCGATAGCCGGAATCGACGCGCTCGATCTCGCGGGCGACAAGGCCGTAGGCCACGTAACCTGCGGACAATCCACCATATTCTTCGGGGATCGTGGTGCCGAGAAGGCCCATCTGACCCATCTCGCGGAAGATGCCGGGATCGGTTTCTTCGTTGGCATAGGCGCGGATGACGCGCGGCTGCAGCACCTCTTGCGCGAAGGTCCGGGCGCTTTGGGAAATCATCCGCTCTTCTTCAAGCAGTTGATTTTCAAGCATGAAAGGATCATGCCAGTCGAACGATCCGAGGTCAGGCTTGTCTTTCTGGCGAATGCTGGGCGTGTCAAGGCTCATTGCTTGCCCCTCCTTATGAGGAAATATCGGGTTTATTGGACAATACACCACCTTTCGCGTAAGAAAAAACGCGAATTCCGCATTTATTCATGAGGATACCGCATATGAGTGCCCTACCCCGCCGTTTCCTGCCCTCGACCGCCAGCCTGCGGGCGCTGGAGGCGTTGGACCGCGTTGGCAGTGCGACCGCTGCCGCCGAGGAGCTGTCACTGAGCCAGAGCGCGGTGAGCCGACAGTTGCAAACTCTGGAAGACCAGTTGGGGATCACCTTGATCATACGGCAAGGGCGGCGGATGATGCTGACGCCGGAGGCCGCCGATTATGCCGCCGAGATCCGGGCGGCGCTGCACAAGATCACCCAGGCGACGTTGAAAGTGACGGTGAATCCGGCGGGCGGAAGCTTGAGCCTTGCGATCCTGCCGACCTTCGGGATGCGCTGGCTGGTGCCACGACTGGCGGATTTCGCGCGGCGGCACCCGGAGGTCACGATCAACCTGTCCACCCGGATAAAACCGTTTAACTTTGCCGCAGAACCCTTTGATGCAGCGATACATTTTGGCAGAGCAGATTGGCCCGGCACGCAGGCGTTGCGGCTGAAGACCGAAGCGGTGGTTGCGGTCTGCGCGCCCGATCTGTTGGTGGGGCGCGCGGTGACGGGGCCGGGCGATCTGTTGGGATTGCCGCTGTTGCATATCGAGACCCGGCCCGAGGCGTGGCGGGCCTGGTTTGCGGCGCATGGGATCGAGGCGGGACAGGTCATGGGGACGATTTATGACCAGTTTTCAACGATTACGCAGGCAGCGTTGCACGGGTTGGGCGTGGCGCTGTTGCCCGATTACCTGGCCGAGCAGGACCTGGCGACGGGGCGTCTGGTGCGCGCCTGGGGTGGTGTGACGGAAACGCCGGGCGCCTATCACCTTGTTTGGCCAGTGGAAAAGGGCCGCGATGCGGCGCTGACCAAGTTTCGGGACTGGCTGGCGACGCAGGCCGAGAACGAAGACCCGCTCCCTCGCTGACGCGCCGGTTCATGAGTATTGCGCATGAGGAGGTCGGGGCGGGTTCGGTACGGATCGTACGAACCCGACGCGGGTTTGGGACGAAACCCGGGGCTATCGCCGGGATTTGTGTCCATCCCGTACGCAAATCGCGTTAGCCGAGCGCGTAACCCGCGCCGCGCACGGTGCGCAGCGGATCGCCGCCGCCATGCTGACAGAGCGCCTTGCGCAGACGCCCGATATGGACATCGACGGTGCGGGTATCGACATAGATGTCGCGGCCCCAGACGCGGTCGAGCAATTGTTCGCGCGACCAGACGCGGCCCGGCTTTTCCATGAAGGTCGACAGCAGGCGAAATTCGGTCGGGCCGAGTTTGAGCGGCTTGTCGGAGCGGGTGACGCGGTGGGTTTCGGCATCGAGCACGATGTCTTCGTATTCCAGACGCTCGCCCACAGCCGAGGGCCGGGAGCGGCGCAGGAGCGCGCGCACACGGGCCATCAGTTCGATCACCGAATAGGGTTTGACCACATAGTCATCGGCGCCGGTTTCCAGGCCGCGGACGCGGTCCACCTCTTCGGAGCGGGCCGAGAGCATGAGGATCGGCACGTTGCGCGTATCGGCGCGGGTCTTGAGCTGTCGGCAGACTTCGATGCCCGAGACATTGGGCAGCATCCAGTCGAGCACGATGATGTCGGGCGCGGCTTCGTCCACCAGCAAAAGAGCCTCTTCGCCGTTTTCGGCGGTGGTGACGCGGAACCCGTCGGCTTCGAGATTGTAGCTGAGCACCTCGCGCTGCGCGGGCTCATCCTCGACCAGAAGGACGGTGGGCTGATCGATGGACATGGATCATGTTTCCCTTGTTCAAGCCTTCGGCGACACGTTGGGGTCGGTCGAGGTGCGATCCTGCTTGGGGCGCGCATCTTCGGGCATTTCGCCGGTGACCAGATAGATCACCTGTTCGGCGATGGAGGTGACGTGATCGCCCATGCGTTCGGTGTTCTTGGCGATGAAATGCAGGTGCATGCAGGGCGTGATGTTGCGCGGGTCTTCCATCATGAAGGTCAGGAATTCGCGGAAGAGCGCGTTGTACATCTGGTCGATGTCGTGGTCGCGGTTGACCACGTCACGGGCCAGATCGGCGTCGCGCTGAATGTACGCGTCAAGCGCGTCGCGCAGCATCTTTTCAACCTCGCGGGCCATGCGGCGCAGGGCGACGGTGGCGCCGTTGATCGGGGTCATTTGCGCCAGAACGGTGGTGCGCTTGGCCATGTTCTTGGAATAATCGCCGATCCGTTCCAGATTGCCGGCGATTTTCATCACGCTGAGGATCAGGCGCAGGTCGATCGCGGTGGGCGCGCGCAGGGCGATGGTGCGGGCGGCCTCTTCGTTGATCTGCTCTTCGAGGGCGTCGATGGCGCGGTCGCCCTCACGGACCTGTTCGGCCAATTCCTCGTCGCGGGTTTCCAGAGAGGTGGCGGCGTCGAGGATGGCTTTCTCGACCATGCCGCCCATCTTCATGATCTGGGCCTGGATGGTTTCGAGATCGCGATCGAAGGCCGAGGCGATATGACTGTCGGACATCTGAAGGCTCCTTAGCCGATACGGCCGGTGATGTAGCTTTCGGTGCGCTCATCCTCGGGATTGGTGAAGATTTGCCCGGTTTCGCCGAATTCGACGAGATGGCCGAGATGGAAGAAGGCGGTTTTCTGGCTGACGCGGGCGGCCTGCTGCATGGAGTGGGACTTTGGAACCCCATGGTATCGACCAACGCGCATTTGCCATGCGACCAGTGGCAGCGAGTTCGGGTGGAGAACGGGAACCGGTAAATGGCCGGAAAGCTATATCGACAGCTGTCCGCCTGTAG
>JALQUE010000086.1 GCA_023260815.1 Roseovarius sp. | reverse complement strand
CTGCCGATGTATTCGGTGATGTCGACCATCCCGCCGACCTATGTGCGCGCTGCAAAATCCCTGGGTGCAACCAACTGGACGGCGTTCTGGCGGGTCTATTTCCCCCAATCGGTGCCGGGCATCGGGGCGGGATCGATCCTCGTGTTCATTCTGGCCATCGGCTACTACATCACGCCCGAAATCGTCGGCGGCACCACGGGTACATTCATCTCGAACCGGATCGCCTATCACATTTCCAGCTCGCTCAACTGGGGTCTGGCGGCGGCGCTCGGGTCGATCCTTCTGGTCGCGGTCCTGGTGCTCTACTGGGCCTATGACAAGATCGTCGGCATCGACAACGTGAAACTGGGGTGACGGACATGACAATCACGATGATCCAACCAAAACCCGTCTCCTTCGTCGCCCCCGTCGTGGGGATCGCCGGGGCCTTTGCCGGGCTTGTCGTCGGCACATCTCAGGGGGCGCCCCTTGCCGGGATGGTGGGCGGCTTCCTCGTTGCGGGCGCGCTGGCCTATCTGTGGCTCACCGTTTTCCGGCAAGAACGTATCGCGCGCTGGATCACCACGCTGGGCGCCGCAGGCGCTGGCTTCATGCTGAGCGGCCCGATGGGCGGCCTGATCGGCCTTGTCTTCGGCTGGTTGTTCGGCTGGTTCATCTTCTGGCTGGGCGAAGGTCGCTACCGCGCCAAGCTGCCACCCTATACAACGCCGGTGCAGGTGTTCTACCACTTCTGCTTCCGCGTGCTGTGCGGGTTGATCTTCTTCTTCCTGATCACGCCGATCGTCGTCGTGATGCCGCTCAGCTTCAATGCTCAGGATTTCTTTACCTTCACGCCTGAAATGCTGCGTCTCGACCCCGAGGGTTATTCGCTCAAGCATTACCGCGACTTCTTCACAAGTCCCGACTGGCAACAGGCCATGTGGAACTCGATCTCGATCGCGCCGGTGGCAACCCTGTTGTCGGTCTCGTTCGGCACACTGGCCGCCATCGGCCTCAGTGCGGAACATGTGCCGTTCCGTCGTGCGATCATGGCGATCCTGATCTCGCCGATGATCGTGCCGCTGATCATCTCGGCGGCCGGCATGTATTTCTTCTACTCGCGCCTGGGCTTGCAGGGCACCTATTGGGGTGTGGTTCTGGCCCATGCGGCGCTTGGCATTCCGTTCGTCATCATCACCGTCACAGCGACGCTTGTGGGCTTTGACCGCTCGCTGACGCGGGCAGCGGCGAATATGGGCGCCAACCCGGTGACAACCTTTTTCCGGGTGCAGATGCCGCTGATCCTGCCGGGCGTGATCTCGGGCGGCCTGTTCGCCTTCATCACCTCTTTTGACGAGGTTGTGGTGGTGCTGTTCGTCGGCTCTGCGGGTCAAAAGACCTTGCCTTGGCAGATGTTCATCGGCCTGCGCGAGCAGATTTCGCCCACCATCCTTGCGGTGGCGACGATCCTCGTGACGCTGTCGATCCTGCTGCTGACCACGGTCGAATTGCTGCGCCGCCGGTCCGAACGGATGCGCGGACTGTCACCGGGCTAAGCCCCGTAATCGGTTCCGAAAACCAAAAGGGCCAAGACCGAGTGAACGGTCTTGGCCCTTTCCTTTATTCCCGGCGGATGTCCGATCAGGCCCGGACCAGCGCCTCGTAGCCTTCCGCGATCTCACGGGTCAGCGCACCGACCTCGAAGGTGTAATCGCCGATCTGACCCACCGGGGTCACCTCGGCGGCGGATCCGGTCAGCCAGCACTGCTCGAACCCTTCCAGTTCTTCGGGCATGATATGGCGCACATGCACCTTGATCCCGCGCTCTTCCAGCATGCGGATCACCGTCTGGCGTGTCAGACCGTTGAGGATCGCGTCTGGATCGGGGGTATGCACCTCGCCATCCTTGACGAAGAACACATTCGCACCCGTCGCCTCGGCCACGTAACCGCGATAATCCATGAACAGCGCGTCTGAACATCCCTTGGCCTCGGCGGCGTGCTTGGACATGGTGCAGATCATATAGAGACCCGCCGCCTTGGCCGCCGTCGGAATGGTCTCGGGGCTGGGTCGCTTCCATTTGGCGATATCCAGCTTGGCGCCCTTCATCTTGGCGTCGCCGTAATAATTGCCCCATTCCCAGGCTGCCACGGCCATCCGCACCGGGTTGCGGGACGACGCGACACCCATGTCCTCGCCCGCGCCGCGAAACGCCACGACCCGGACATAGGCGTTCGACAGGTTGTTGGCGTCCACAACCGCCTGCTTGGCCGCCTCGATCTCATCGACCGAGTAGGGGATCTTCATATCCATCAGCTCGCCGGATTTATGCAGCCGCTCGGAATGCTTGCGCGACAGGAAAATCTTGCCATCATAGCAGCGCTCGCCCTCGAAAACAGAGCTGGCGTAATGCAGCGCATGGGACAGGATATGGACATTGGCATCGCGCCAGTCGACCAGAGTGCCATCCATCCAGATCTTGCCGTCACGGTCATCATAGCCAGCCATGGTCCATCTCCTCTTTGGGCTAGATATTTCCATTTGTTGCGCGCAAAATGTCCGAGACGGACATAATATTACATCGAAACTGAGATTCGCTACCAGTTCACCCTTGGAATGTCAATAAAGCTGACGTAATATACGGCGGCACTCCACAGTCGCGACCGGAGGTTCGACATGCCCGAACGCCCAGGCGGAGAAACCCTTCTTTTCCTCACCGATGAACAGCTCCGGCAGGGCATCGAAGCGATGTTCTTCGCCTATCGCGGGTTCACCGCCGATCCCGACCGTATCCTTGCCACGCTCGCCTATGGCCGGGCGCATCATCGCGCGATCCACTTCATATCGCGCATTCCCGGCACGACGGTGAACAACCTTCTGGCCATTCTGGGCGTGACCAAGCAATCGCTCAACCGGGTGCTGCGGACCCTGATCGAAGACGGGCTTGTGGAAAGCCGCGTCGGCACCACCGACAAGCGCGAACGCCACCTGCATCTGACCGACACCGGGCAAGCGCTGGAGCGGCGCCTGTCGGATGCCCAACGCGCGCGGATGCGCGCCGCCTACCGCGCCGCCGGACCCGAGGCCGTGGCGGGCTTCCGACAGGTGCTCGAAGCGATGATGGACCCGGAGATGCGCCGACGCTACCATGCGATCAGGGACAAGGACACATGAGCGATCCACATCCGCATCTTCTGATCGTCGATGACGATGAACGCATCCGGGGCCTGCTGCGCAAGTTTCTGGCGCGGCATGGCTTTCTGGTGTCTGTCGCGCGCGACGCCGCCCATGCGCGGCGGGTTCTGGCGGGGCTGGAGTTTGATCTGATCGTGATGGACGTGATGATGCCCGGCGAAGATGGTGTCGCGCTCACGCGGTCGTTGCGGACCAGCTTGCAAACGCCGATCCTCCTGCTGACGGCCCGTGGCGAGACCGAGGACCGGATCGCCGGTCTTGAGGCCGGGGCCGACGATTACCTGGCCAAGCCTTTCGAGCCAAAGGAATTGCTGCTCCGCATCAACGCGATCCTGCGCCGTATGCCCGAGCCCGAGCCGGAAACCGTGATGCCCAAGGTGCTTCAGATGGGGCCAGTGCGGTTCGATATCGAACGGTCCGAGCTGATGCGCGGCACCGATCCGATCCGCCTGACCGCGACCGAAGTGCAATTGATGCGCATATTTTCCGAGCATCTGCGCCAGCCTGTCACCCGCGCCAAGCTGGTCGAGGATCTGGGCCGCGACCGAGGACAGGCGCAGGAACGGGCCGTGGACGTGCAGATCACCCGCCTGCGCCGCAAGATCGAAGCCGATCCCAAACAGCCACGCTACCTGCAAACGGTGCGCGGCGAAGGCTACATGCTGGCGCCGGACTGACGGAAGCGTGGTCAAGGGGGGGCTCTGCCCCCGACGTCGAAATCCCAAAGGGGGGGATTTCAACGCCTCCCCCGGGATATTTTCAGCCAGAAGAGGCGCCATGCACGCGCGGATGCCGCCAATCCTCTTGATAGAGGGGGGGATCGACTGTATCTGACTCGCATGAAACGGATTTTCGACATGGATGACCGCGCGCGCCTGCCCTGGCGGTTCTTTGGCGCGACCATGACGGTACTGGCCCGCCTATGAGGCGGGACCGGACCTGTTGAGCCACCTTCACACATCGCCAAACGGGAGAGGACCCATGTCCCCCAAGACACTTTATGATAAAATCTGGGATGCGCATCTGGTACACGAGGCCGACGATGGCACATCCCTTCTGTATATCGACCGGCACCTTGTCCACGAGGTGACCAGCCCGCAGGCTTTCGAAGGTCTGCGCATGGCGGGGCGCACCGTGCGCAAGCCGGAGAACACCATCGCCGTACCGGATCACAACGTGCCCACGACGCCGGACAGGTTG
>JALQUE010000013.1 GCA_023260815.1 Roseovarius sp. | reverse complement strand
TGGCGGCGGCCTTGAATTCCTGGAACGGCTCGCCGGAATAGAGCCGCGACAGATAGGACGAGAGCGCCCCCACGGGCGGCGCGATGGACATTTCGTTGTCATTGAGGATGACGATCAGGCGTTTCTTGAGATGGCCTGCGTGGTTCATCGCCTCGAAGGCCATGCCCGCCGACATCGCCCCGTCGCCGATCACCGCGATCGCGTCGCCATGGCCGGTGTCGCTGGCGCCGCCCAGATCGCGGGCCACGGCAAACCCGAGGGCGGCGCTGATCGAGGTGGAGCTGTGCGCCGCGCCGAACGGATCGTAGGGCGACTCGGAGCGTTTGGTGAAGCCCGACAGCCCGCCCTTCTGGCGCAGGGTGCGAATGCGGTCACGGCGGCCGGTCAGGATCTTGTGCGGATAGGACTGGTGGCTGACATCCCAGATGATCTTGTCGCGCGGCGCGTCGAACACCGCATGCAGGGCCACGGTGAGTTCCACCACGCCCAGGCCCGCCCCCAGATGGCCACCGGTCTCGGAGACGCAGGAGATCGTTTCGGCGCGCAGGTCATGGGCCAATTGCACAAGTTGCGCATCGGAGAAGCGCTTGATGTCGGCGGGGCTTTGGACAAGATCCAGCAGCGGGGTATCGGGACGGTTGGACATGGTGGCGCGCGCCCTCCTTGGGGCAAAACTCAGCTGTGACGCGAGATAACGAACCGGGCGAGCGCCCGCAAGCTTTCGGCGTCATCCCCGTAACCAGATAGCGCATCGCAGGCGCGGTCAACCAGCGACGTGGCCCGCGCCCGCGCCGCGTCCAGCCCCAGCAGCGACACGAAGGTGGCCTTGCCGGCGGCGGCGTCCTTGCCCACGGCCTTGCCGGCGGCGGCGGCATCGCCGATCACGTCGATCACATCGTCCTGGATCTGAAAGGCCAGCCCGAGGGCTGCGGCATAGGCGGCCAGAGGTGCCGTGTCGGCCTGCGCCATGCGCGGCCCCGCACAGGCGGCCCAGTCGATCAGCGCACCGGTCTTGCCGGCTTGCAGGTGGGTGATCTCGTCGAGGGTCAAGGGCCGGTCGGCGGTTTCGGCAGCAATATCAAGCGCCTGGCCCAGAACCATCCCCTGCCCGCCCGCGGCGCGCGCAAGGCTGAGCGCCAGATCGACGCGGGCCTGAGGGGTGTCGGCGCCGTCGGGATGGGACGCCAGTTCGAAGGCGAGCGCCTGCAGCGCATCGCCTGTCAACACGGCGGTCGCCTCGTTCCAGCGGATATGCACCGTGGGCAGGCCACGCCGCAGATCGTCATCGTCCATGCAGGGCAGATCGTCATGCACCAGCGAATAGGCGTGCATCGCCTCGATCGCGCAGGCGGGCCAGAGAGCACGATCCTCGGTCACGCCATGCAGGCGGGCGCCGTCCAGAACCAGCCGCGCGCGGATGCGCTTGCCGCCCGAACATGCATAGCGCATCGCCTGCGCCACGTCCCCATCGCCAAAAGATGCCAGCACCCGATCAAGATGGTCCTGAACGCGCCCCGCCTGCCCGGTCACCGCGTGATCCACGCGATCACGGAGCTTGTCGCCGTGATCCATAGGATCACAGGCCCTCGACCGGCTGCGTTCCGGTCGGGGTGCCGTCGCCATCGAGCGTGATGGCGGCGACTTTTTCCTCGGCTTCCTTCAGCTTGGTCTCGCAGCGTTTCTTGAGCTGCGCGCCGCGTTCATAGAGTTTGATCGACGCATCAAGCGCGACATCGCCGCGTTCCAGCTTGCCCACGACCTCTTCGAGCTCTTTCATGGCGTCTTCGAAAGACATCTCGGAAACGGGTGTGTCGGTCATGGGATGTGTCCTGTGTGCTTGTCCTTTGTGCGGCCACCTTATCGGTGGCGGCGCCGGGGTTCAATTCGGTTGACGCCCGTAAATGGCTGAGAAAAGGTCAGCCCATGGAGAAACCCCGCCAAAGTGACAAGATGCCTGACCTGGATGCCCTGCAAGAGATCGCCGGTCGCTTCGAAGCTGCCCGCAGCGCCGATCCGGCCCTGTCGGATGCGGATCTTGGTGATCTGCTGCGTCTGGTGCCGGGAAAGCGCGCGGTGATCCGAGGGCGGGTGGGCGGACGCCCCTGCGTCTGGCGGATATTCATGGATCCGCATGACGATGTGTCAGCCCGCGAATGGGAGGAATTGCAGCGTATCTGGCCGGACATGCAGGGCAAGCGCTATCGCGTGGCAGAGCCTCTCTATCACAATGCGGCCCACCGGCTGCTGGCGATGGAGGAGGTGCGCGGCACGCCGTTGCTGGCGTTGATCCGCACCTCTCCGGAAGAGGCGCGCGCGGGGCTGGTGATGCCCGGCGCGGCATGGCTGAGGCGGTATACCGATAGCACCGAAAGCTGGGTGCCGGCCAAGCCTGTGGGATGGTTGAAGCGCGCCGAGCGGGCCTCGGCGACGCAGCCATTCGCACGGCTGCGCACGCTGGAGTTGCAGCTGATCACCCAGATGACACGGCTGGCCGAGCGGATCGAGGGGCTGGACTGGCGGGTGGCCATAAGCCACGGCGATTTTCATCCCAACAACCTGATTGCCGATGGCGAGCGGCTGACCGGGATCGACACGGGCGGATCGGGGCGCATGCCGATCTACAAGGATATCGCGCGGTTTGCCATGCATATGGGGCGGCGCGACGTGATCCCGTCGGGGCGGCGCGTGCTGGGGGTGGATGGCGGGGTTCTGGACGCCTTTACCGACGCGTTTGCCCTGACCGAAGCGGAACGCTGGCGCATCCTGCCCTTCATGCTGGGGGTCGAGGCCCTGTTGAGGGTGGAGACGCGCGCGCTGTCGAAATCGCGCATCCGCCGGGCGCGCGATATGTATGAGGCCCTTCTTGAGGATCTCACCAGGCTGTGACGCCGATCAACGGCCCTTGAAAAGCCCGCCGAGAATCCCCCGCACGATCCGGCGGCCCGTGGTGCCTTTCAGCTCTTTGACCACCGCATTGGTCAATGCCTGGCTGATCGAGGCGCCAAGCCCCGCGTCTTCGGCCCGGCGCGCGGTGGAGGGGCTGACCCGTTTGCCGGAATAGCGCCGGGCGGCGGTGAATTCGCGGTCGGCTGCTGCGTCCTGGTCTTCGGCCTGGGTTTCGGCCAATTCCGCCTGTTCCGCCTCGGCGGCCGCAAGGGCGGCACGTTCGGCAAGGATTTCATAAGCCGATTTGCGATCCAGGATCTCTTCGTATTTTCCGGCCACGGGCGAGGTCGCGATCACGCCCACGCGGGTGATGGCATCGACCGGGCCCAGTTTCGACGACGGCGGGCGGATCAAGGTACGCTCCACCACGCCCGGCGCGCCCTTGGCTTCGAGCATCGAGGTCACCGCCTCGCCGGTGCCGACATCGCGGATCGCGTCGGCGGTATCGAAGCGCGGGTTCGGGCGATAGGTTTCAGCCGCGCGCTTCAACGCCTTCTGGTCGCGCGCCGTGAAGGCGCGCAGGGCGTGCTGCACCCGGTTGCCAAGCTGCCCCAGAATATCCTCGGGCACGTCATCGGGGTTCTGGGTGATGAAATACACGCCGACCCCCTTGGAGCGGATCAAGCGCGCAACCTGCTCGACCTTGTCCACCAGAGCATCCGGCGCGTCGTCAAACAGCAGATGTGCCTCGTCGAAGAAGAACACCAGCTTGGGTTTGTCGGGATCGCCCACTTCGGGCAGGGTCTCGAACAGTTCCGACAAGAGCCACAGAAGGAACGTGGCATAAAGCCGGGGGGCGCCCATCAGCTTGTCGGCGGCAAGAATGTTGATCCGCCCCCGGCCATCTGGCCCGGTCTGCATCAGATCGGCCAGATCCAGCGCCGGTTCCCCGAAAAACTGTGTTGCGCCCTGATTTTCCAACACCAGAAGCTGCCGCTGGATCGCGCCCACCGATTGCGGCGAGACATTCCCATAGCGCAGCGACAGCGTATCGCGGTTTTCCCCGACCCAGACCAGAAGCGCCTGCAGATCCTTGAGATCCAGCAGCGGCATCCCCTCTTCGTCGGCCACACGGAAGGCGATGTTCATGATGCCTTCCTGCGCCTCGCTGAGGCTCATCAGGCGGCTGAGCAGAAGCGGCCCCATCTCGGCCACGGTGGTGCGCACGGGATGGCCCTGCTCGCCGAACAGATCCCAGAAGGTGACCGGGAACGCCTCGTATCTGTAGTCGGCAAAGCCGATTTGCGTGGCGCGCTTGGTGAAGGCGTCATGCAGTTTGAAATCCGCACTGCCCGAGGCGGCAAGCCCCGACAGATCGCCCTTCACATCCGACAGGAACACCGGCACCCCCGCCGACGAGAAGCCTTCTGCAAGAATTTGCAGCGTGACCGTCTTGCCGGTGCCGGTCGCGCCCGCGATCAGACCGTGCCGGTTGGCATATTTCAGCGACAGGCCCTGAGCGATGCCGTAATCGGCGCCACCGCCCCCGATGAAGATCGTCTTGTCCATGTCACTCGTCCCCGTCCGTTTTTTTCACGGTCTGAACATACTTACTTAATGTTTTACCGCCAGTATGAATCTTGCCCCGGGTCTCATGTCCTCTTGGTTCGGGGTGACTTCCTCCCTGTCTGACTGGCCGCGTCTTCGGACGCGGCCTTTTTTGCGCCATAGTCTTCAGTTCGACTGTTGACGGATTGCCGTAACTGTCATAGCGTTCGGTCAATTACTAAGTCGGCCAGTCCGGCAGGGAGACTACAGGAAAGAGGCCGCAAGGTCTCTTTTCTATTTTGGGACAGAATTTTAGGACAGTTGTGACGGCATGTTTGACGACATGGCGCGGTCTTGGTCCCTTGCCCCCCTCGACGTGCGGCCAGTGGCGATTTATCGCCTTGAAGCGCGCGACAGAGAGTGTTTTTATCCTGACACTTCCATGGTGCCATGTTAGAGCGCGTGAAATGTAACTCAGTCAGATTAACGGGGACGCAATGCCCAGACTTCTTCAGATCATTCCCTTGATCGCCCTTCTCGGCGTCGGCACGTCGGTCGCGGCGCAGGACACAGCCACAAGCGACAGCGGCGAGGCGGCGCAAACCACGCAACCCGCGCCCGAAACCGAACAGGCCCCCGCGCCCGAAACCGCCGGTCAGGAGGCGCAGCCTGAAGAACAGCTGGATCTTGGCCGTACCGCGCAGCAAGACCAGAACTATATCAAGGACGAATACGGAGATTGGCAGTTGCGGTGCTTCCGCAGCGGCGCCGAGGAAGACCCTTGCCAGATGTACCAGCTTCTGACCGAAGAGGGCGGCAATCCGATCGCCGAGTTCAGCCTGTTCCGTCTGCCCGAAGGCGCGCAGGCCGTGGCGGGCGCGACCATCGTCGTGCCGCTTGGCACGCTTCTGTCCGAAGAGCTGAAGTTGTCGGTTGATGGCGGCCGGGCCAAGACCTATGCGTTTTCGTTCTGCACCATGGTCGGCTGCTATGCCCGGATCGGCTTCACACAGGCCGAGATCGACGCGTTCAAGGCCGGTGCCAACGCCAATCTGCAGATCGTGCCGGCGCAGGCGCCCGATCAGGTCGTGGATATCAATGCCTCGCTTTCGGGCTTCACAGCGGCCTTCGACAACGTGAGCATCGTCGAAAACTGACGCGGCCTGTCAAAGACGACCAAGGGCGTCGTGCCACCGCACGGCGCCTTTTTTCATGGACTTTGGCAACAGGCTCGACGGTCTGCTCAGACGAACCGCTTGAGGGCCAGCACCGCGTTCAGCCCACCAAAGGCGAAGGCATTGGACAGCGCCACGCTCACATCCGCCTCACGCGCCTCGTTGGGCACGACATCCAGCGCGCATTCGGGATCGGGTTCGTCATATCCGATCGTCGGTGCGATGATCCCGTCGCGCACCGCAAGAATGCAGGCCAACAACTCGACCGCGCCGGTGCCACCGATCAGATGGCCATGCATCGACTTGGTCGAGGAAATCATCAACCGGTCGGCATGAGCGCCGAACACATCGGCCACAGCCGCGCTTTCGGTCTTGTCATTGGCCGCCGTGCCGGTGCCATGCGCGTTGATATACCCCACATCCGACGTGTTCAGCCGCGCGTCGGCCAGCGCGCCCTTGATCGCGCGGGCCGCCCCTTGCTTGGAGGGCATCACGATGTCCGACGCATCCGATGACATCGCATAGCCCGCCACCTCGGCCAGAATTTCGGCGCCCCGGGCGCGGGCGTGCTCGTATTCCTCGAACACGAAGATACCCGCCCCTTCGCCCTGCACCATGCCGTTGCGGTTGGCCGAGAACGGGCGGCAGCCATCCTTGGACATCACCCGAAGCCCGTCCCACGCCTTGACGCCGCCAAAGCACAGCATGGATTCCGACCCACCGGTGATCATCACCGGGGTCATGCCGCCATGCACCATCTGAAACGCCTGCGCCATCGCGTGATTGGACGAGGCACAGGCGGTAGAGACGGTAAAACTTGGCCCTTTGAGGTTGAACTCCATCGACAGATGGCTGGCGGCGGCGTTGTTCATCAGCTTGGGCACTACGAAGGGATGCACCCGGTTCTTGCCATCCTCGTAGACCGAGCGGTAATTCTCGTCGAGCGTGGTCATTCCGCCGCCCGAATTTCCCAGAACAACCCCGGAGCGCGCGGCCAGCTCGCCTGAAAACTCCAGCCCGGACTGGCCAATCGCCTCGCGGGCGGCAATCAGGGTGAATTGTGTGAACCGGTCATAAAGCGACAATTGCTGGCGGTTTAAGCGGGTTTCCGGCTCGTAGCCGCGCACCTGACCGCCGATGCGGATGGCCAGCCGGTCAACATCGCGAAACTCCAGATCGCCGATGCCACAGCGCCCTTCGCGCATCGCCTCGAGCGTGTCGGGGACGTTGTGGCCAAGCGCGTTGATCGTGCCCGCGCCGGTTATGACGACACGTTTCACGATTGGTCTTTCACAAGCGCCTCAATGCCGTCGATGATGCTGGCCACCGACGAGATGTCGAATTCGCTGTCCTCGGGCGCGTTTGCGTTGAAGGGCACCGAAATGTCGAATTCCTCTTCGATGGCGAAAATGCTTTCGACCAGCCCCAGACTGTCGATACCGAGATCGTCAAGCGTGCTGTCGAGGGACACATCCGACGGCTCAAGCACAGCCTGTTGCGCGATGATGTCGATCACACGGTCCTTGATGCTGCTCATTGCGGTCACCTTCCCGAAGTCATCCCCAGTGTCGTGGTGGATTTAGTCACTCTGCCGCAAGTTTGAAACAGTTTTCTTGAGCTCTGCAACATCCGTGAACAACCGCTTGAGACGGCGCAGCCCCTTGTAGACCTCCATCTGGCTGTCCATCTTCATCGCCGGATATCCCAGCATCACGCGACCGGCGGGAATGTTGGACAAAACCTTGGTTCCGCCGCCGGTGATCGCATTGTTGCCGACGAACAGATTGTCGCCGATCCCCGTCTGCCCCGCCAGCACCACATTGTCGCCGATCACCGCCGATCCACCGATGCCGACCTGCCCGCACAGCAACGTGTCGCGCCCCACGACGACGTTGTGGCCGATCTGGACAAGGTTGTCGATCTTGGTGCCATTGCCGATCCGCGTGTCGCGCACGGTGCCCCGGTCGATGCAGCTCTGTGCGCCCAGTTCGACATCATCGCCGATGGTCACGCCGCCAAGACTATGGATGCGGGCATAGGACTGGCTTTGGACCTCGCCCTGATCGCCAAGCGTGGCGCGGGCGCGCTCCACACCGGATTGTTCCGGCGTGACAAAGGAAAACCCGTCGCTGCCGACGGTCGCACCCGGCTGCGCGATGAAACGGTCGCCAATGCGCACGCGTGGCCCGATCCGGACCCCTTCGCGCAACAGACCGCCCTGCCCGATCACGCTATCTGCGCCGACGAAACATTGTGGCCCGATCACCGTGCCCGCGCCGATCCTTGCGCCGCCCAGGATCACACTCAGCGGTCCCACACTGACCCCGACGCCCAGTTCGGCCTGCGGGTCGATCACCGCCGAGGGGTGAATACCGCCGCCCCAGCCCTGACCGGGGTCCATCATCGCCGACAGCCCCGCCAGCGCGAACCTTGGGCGCGGTGCGATGATCGCAGCCTCAAGCCCGAAACCGGCCCAATCGGCCCCTTGCCACAGCATCGCGGCGCGCGCGCCGCCCTGCGCGATCTGGTCTGCATAGTCGGGCTTCATCGCCAGCGCCAGATCGCGCGGCCCGGCATCGGCGGGTTCGGCAACGGCGTCGATTTCCAGGTCGGTGGCGCCCAAGGCGGTTGCCCCAAGAGCTTCGGCAATCTGATGGACGGTGTAGGCCATGACACTCCCCTTGATTTGGAGAATGGTTTAGCCTTGAACCGCGCGCAGAGAAACCCCCGCCTTGTCCAGAGCGTCCCAGATCCGTGCATCGCGCCCATAGACATCGCGGCGATACTGCATCGGGCCTTTCGCCTGCGTGAAGGCGGTGCGGTAAATGATATGAACCGGCACCGGCTGCTCAAGGTTCACACGCGTTTCACGCCCGGTGTCGAGGATCCTGTGGAACGTGCCCTTTGGGTTGGCCTCCTGCTTGGACAGCAGTGTATAGGCCAGCTCGAACGGTTTGTGGACGCGCACGCAGCCGTGGCTGTAGGCGCGCACTTCGCGGCTGAACAGGTCTTTGGCAGGCGTGTCATGCAGGTAGATGTTGTATTTGTTCGGGAACATGAACTTCACCAGCCCAAGCGCATTGCTTTGCGAGGGCGGCTGCTTGATGGCGAACGGGAAATTCGAGGCATTGTAAGCCGCGAAATTGACCGCGCCCCGGCTGACCTGCTGGCCCCGGTTGTTGTAAAGCTTGAGGTGGCTGACCGCGTTGGGATTGCGCTTCATCTGCGGCAGGTATTCCTTGACCGCGATCGAGCGTGGGACATGCCATGTCGGGTTGATGACCATATGGTCCATCTCGTCGGAAAATTCGGGGCTGCGCCGGTCGCCGGTGTTCTTGCCGATGACGACACGGGTTTCGAAACTGACGCTGTCGCCGTCGATGATGCGAGCATGGAAATCGGTCAGGTTTACGGTGATATGCCGCTCGCCCAAGGGCATGTTAAGCCAGCGTTCGCGTTCCATCGCGACGGTCACCGATTTCAACCGGTCCTGCACGGGGACGTTGATTTCGGCCATGGTGCCGGGACCGGCCACGCCATCGGCGGTCAGGCCATGCGCCAGTTGGAACCGCTGAACGGCATGCAGCATGTCTTCGTCATAGATCAGGGTCGCGGACCGATCGAGAAAGCCCATCGCGACAAGCCGGTTGCGCAGCGCGGTGACCGACGCGCCCGATTGACCGGGCTTGACCGCCTCGGCCGGGACGGTCGGACCCCAACCGCCCGTATCGGCCAGCCGCTCGAGACGCAGCTTTTCTTTCATCAGGCGGGCATATTCGTTGGATTGCGGCGGCAATGCGCGGAAAAATGCGGCCGGACCGGACTGCAGGAAACTGGTCAGATACGACATCCGATCGCGATAAGGCACCTGCCGCTTGATATCGTCATCCACCTGACCCGGCACCAGAACCCCGGTCTGCATGTCGCGCGCAAGGCGCAGGAAAACCTGGCTGAGGGCCACATCGGCCAGACCCAGATCGCGGGCGCTGCGGGCTGATTTCAGTTGGGCCATAAGGGCTTGGGCGTCATAGCGTGCCGCCGGAAGCCCATGATCCCCGGCGCTGCGGATGGCATCGAACAGCGCCACGCGCCGGGCCTTGTCGGCCGTGCCATCGCCCGTCCAGACACCGGCGAACCCGTTGGTTTGATAGAACGCCGCCAGATCGCGGTCTTTGGCCGCCGCCTCGGCAACCGCCTGTTTGAAGGCGGTGACCTGCGCAGCCGCCCCCCCCACGCCCAGCAAAAGCTGCGCCAGAAAAATCATTGAACTCAGCAGAACTGCCCTTGGCAGGACAGTGGCAATCGTCAGCATCGCGTTTCCCCAGACTTGTCGTCACCTCGACCCATACCAGAGTGTTCCAGCACGCGCCCCTCGCTTGTCCATAAAATTCTATGTGAACGTCCCAGACGCCCGGTCGCCTGCGGCGAAAACGCATCGCCTTAAGTGTAAAACGGTGACACTGATGCCGGTTTGCGCAAAAAACTGCCGAAAATCCTTGATCGTTTCAATTTGCATCAAAACACACTTGGTCCACGATTCTTTCTATGCGATAGCTGTCATGCACTTGGGGAACAGACACCGAGTTCGCTTCATAGCGGACCGAACGAGCAAGATACGGGACAGGCGCTAAGCATATGACGGACCACAGTTCTTCGGGCATCACGCGCCGCGCGTTGCTGGGTGCTTTTGCAGCCAGCGCAGTGGCGGCGGCACCAACCTTTTCGAACGCGGCGGGCTTTCTTCGTGGGGCCGGTGACATCCGGCGATTGCGGATGACATCGCCGCGCACGGGCGAAAGCATCGACACGATCTACTGGATCGAAGGCGATTACATCCGCGACGCCGTGCGGGAAATTTCGCTGTTCATGCGCGACTGGCGCACCAACGACGTTCGCAACATCGACCTGCGCACCATCGATATCATGGCAGCGGCCCACAACCTGATGGATGTGAACGAACCCTACATGCTGTTGTCGGGCTACCGCAGCCCAAAGACAAACGCGATGCTGCGCAGCCGTTCAAGCGGTGTAGCGCGCAATTCGCTTCACCTGCAGGGCGAAGCGGCTGATTTGCGGCTCAATTCCCGGTCGGTCGGGCAGATGTTCCGCGCGGCCTCGGCCTGTCGCGGCGGTGGCGTCGGCAAATATTCCGGGTCCAACTTCGTGCATATGGATTGCGGTCCCGTGCGCACCTGGGGCGGCTGAGCACGGTCTCTCCCACACCCTGTTGGACATAAAAAAACCGGCCTTTCGCAGAGGCCGGTTTTTTGATGTCTGCCAGCTACCACGGCCCTCGGGTCAGCCG
>JALQUE010000301.1 GCA_023260815.1 Roseovarius sp. | reverse complement strand
GGTAGGTCGACAACCCGTAATAGAGCGCGCCGGGCAGAGGCAGCATGAACACCAGGTGCACCACCGGCGGCCAGAAATGCTTGCCCGTGCTCCAGCCGAAACTGATCAGCAGCACGGCACCCACCCACAGGATCAGCGCATAGGCCACGATGTCGCGGATCTCGATCATCTTGCCGGCGGCCCCCATCAGCACCGCCACGATCAGCAGTGCGACACCGGGCCAACGGTCGGTCACCGGGCCGTCATTGACCGGCACGGTTTTCAACTGGCGCAGGAAGAGCAGCCCCGACAGAACCGGGATCAGCGGGCCGTGGCTGTATTCTGGCATCTTCCACGCCTTCAGCAGCTCGGCGATGCCCTCCCAGAAGAACAGACCGGCTGCCACCGTGGCGATCACCAGCCAGAAGGTGCCCCAGTGAAAGAAATGTCCGAAAATATCGGTGCGACGAGAGGTCGAGGGAATATCAGTCATGGGTCGAAAAAGGCCCTGTAATGCGAGGCGCGAAACGCGCAAAAAAAACCGTGGAATAATCTGTCATAGTGTTACCGGATTCCTGACCGAAAACCAAATAAATCCCGTGGCTTGACGCGTCTGTGATGATCTTCGGGCGAACCCGTCCAGCGGCGGTATCGCTTGTCAGGCGCTCAACGTGTCGGAAGGCCTATGATTTTCAACGTTTTATCAGGCGCTTGGCGCATCCGTGGCGCAAGCGCGCGCTCTTGCGTCGCCATTGTTCGGCCTGGGGAAACTCTTTGGTTCTTGACCTGTCTTCCCAATGCTCCGGGCGGGATGTCGATCCGCAGCAGGCAAGTGCCAGTCATCTGCCGGGTGTCAAGCTGGCATCGTCGGGAACACCCCCGACTACGAAGGGGCGCCCGACAAGGGCGCCCCAGCCAATCCGTTCATGGGTTTCGGGTCAGACCGTTTTCCGCTTCCGCCAGCTCATGAAGCCACCCAAGCCCATCGCCGTCAGCAGCAGCGGCAAGCCTGCGGGAACCGGGATTTGACCGTTCACACTCTTGCCACCGGCCCAAACGCTTATGTTGCTCACGTCTCCGGGATTATTGGTCCACCATGCGGTATACCATTCGCCCGAGGTCGGAAGCGGGGCGCCATCGAAAAGATATGCGGCAAAGAAGCTGCCCTGCTTCAACATCACGGTCGAATAGCCATAGGAGTTCAACGCCGTGGTATCGATCAGCGACCATGTTCCCGGATCAGAGCCGGTTGTGGGTGTGGTGCCTTCTGTGCCGTTTAACCCGTCAACCTGTACCGGGTCGAAGTCTCTCTTTGCGATCAGGTTCCAATCGGTCTTGCCGAATAATCCTGTCGTAGATAGAGAATTATCGGAAAAATAACCAACAAAAGTAGCTGTTTCGAATGCGCTCGCGCCGATCTGCGAAGGATTGCCACTAACCGTTCCAAAGCAATCGCTGGAATTGCTTCCACCTCCGGTCACATCCACAACGTTGCAGGAAAGGTTGGATGTGTAAGTCGCAGTAACTGCTTCTGCGTGGGTGCTGAATGAGATCACTCCAGCCACGGCCATGATCGCAATCGGCATCGCGCTTTTGAAATTCAGGCTGAACATCGTTCACCCCCTTTTGAAATCGTTGTGCCAGAGATGTCTGGCTCAGGCGGACAGGGCTATGTTCTGGGAAATGGCAGAACGCCCAAGGCCACGTGCAATGTCGGGATAACAATGGGAATCTTTACTTTAAAAGGGACCGGGCAAAGCAAACTCGCCACGGACAGCATCCCTGGATCCCCGAACTTGCCACATTTTCGCCTTAGTTTGGAGTCCTTTTTGCCAAAGGCCCAAAAACCTCTGCCCTGCGCCCGCTTGGGTGGAAATTCACGCCCTTAAGCTGAATCGCTTAACCGGCATCAATCTCTATTCCTACGTCTCGACGCGCATTGTCTCCATATTGGAAACGCACCGCCGCTCCGGCCCCTTCATCTTGATTCGCGGGCTTGCCCCCGAGCGCGCCCGCCAAGCCAATCGCGACAGGTCATGAAAATTCTTTTCGGTATACCCGCGTATACCGTTGCCGTTTCGCCCGTCTTGCCGTATGACGCGCGGGACAGAACAAAGGTGGCTGACCATGCGAGACAACAATACTCCCGACATCATCTACACCAAGGTCGACGAAGCGCCCGAGCTGGCCTCGGCCTCGCTGCTTCCGATCCTCCGGACCTTTGCACAGGCCGCAGGCGTGTCCATCGGCACCAAGGACATATCGCTGGCCGGTCGCATCATTGCGGCCTTTCCCGATCATCTGACCGATGCGCAGCGCCAGCCCGATGATCTGGCCGAACTGGGCCAGCTGGTGAAAACCCCCGAAGCCAACGTGATCAAGCTGCCGAATATCTCGGCCTCGGTCCCGCAGCTTGTCGCGGCGGTCAAGGAGCTGCAATCGCAAGGCTATGCGCTGCCCGACTACCCCGAAGCCCCGCAGACCGACGCCGAAAAAGACGCGCGCGCCCGCTACGACGCGATCAAGGGCTCGGCCGTCAATCCGGTCCTGCGCGAAGGCAATTCGGATCGTCGCGCCGCCGTGGCCGTCAAGAAATTCGCTCAGGCCAACCCGCATTCGATGGGCACATGGTCTGCCGACAGCAAGACCCGCGTTGCCACCATGCAGGCCGGCGACTTCTATTCCAATGAACGCTCCGCCACGCTGACCGATGCGCAGGCCGGTCCCGCCAAGATCGTTCTGACACAGCAGGACGGCACCGAAGTCGTGCTCAAGGACGGTGTCGCATATCATCCCGGCACCGTGGTCGACGCCACCTTCATGAGCGCCAAGGCGCTGGATGCCTTCCTCGCCGAACAGATCGAAGCCACCGCTCAGGACGGCACGCTCTTTTCGCTGCACATGAAGGCCACGATGATGAAAGTCTCGGACCCGATCATCTTCGGCCATGCAGTGCGTGAATTCCTCAAGCCGGTCTTCGATGCCTATGGCGACACGCTCAAGGATCTCGGCGTGAACCCCAATTCCGGCATCGGCGACATGATGCAGCGCGTCAAGGACACCCCCGAGATCGTTGCCGCCATCGAAAAGGTCATGGCCGACCGCCCGCCGATGTACATGGTCGACAGCGACCGTGGCATCACCAACCTGCATGTGCCCTCGGACGTCATCATCGACGCTTCGATGCCCGCGCTGATCCGGGCCGGTGGCAAGGGCTGGGGGCCGGATAACAAGCAGCATGACACCAACTGCGTGATCCCCGACAGCTCTTATGCGCCCGTCTATGATGAAACGATCGAATATTTCAAACAGACCGGCGCGCTGGACCCCAGCACATCGGGCGCGGTGCAGAATATCGGCCTGATGGCCCAGAAGGCCGAAGAATACGGCAGCCACCCCACGACCTTCGAAATCCCCGCCGATGGCACCGTGCGCCTGATCGCCGCCAATGGCGACGTTCTGCACGAGCACACGGTCGAAGCGGGCGATATCTGGCGTGCGGCCTCGGCCCGCAAGGCCCCGATCGAGGATTGGGTCAAGCTGGCCATCGAACGCCAGAAGGCCGAAGGCTGCGAGGCGATCTTCTGGCTGGATGAAAACCGCGCCCATGACGCGCAGCTCATCGCCTATGTCAAACCCATCCTCGAAGCGCATGGCGTGGCCGACCGCTTCCAGATCCTCGCGCCGCGCGCGGCGACGCGCAAGACGCTGGAAACCATCCGCGAGGGCAAGGATTCCATCGCCATCACCGGCAACGTGCTGCGCGACTACCTGACCGATCTGTTCCCGATCCTCGAACTGGGCACCTCGGCCAAGATGCTGTCGATCGTCAAGCTGATGCAGGGCGGCGGCCTGTTCGAAACGGGCGCCGGTGGATCGGCCCCCAAGCACGTGCAACAGCTGGTCGAGGAAAACCACCTGCGGTGGGACAGCCTCGGGGAATTCTGCGCCCTTGGCGAAAGCCTCAAGTTCCTTGCCGATGTGCAGGGCAACGACAAGGCGCGCGTTCTGGGCAAGGCGGTCGAGGACGCAACCCAAGGCGTTCTGGATCACGGTCACTCTCCGTCGCGCAAGGTTGGACAGCCTGACAACCGCGACAGCCATTACTGGTTCGCCCGCTACTGGGCCGAAGCCCTGGCCGCGCAAACCGAAGATGCCGATATCGCCGCGCATTTCGCACCCGTCGCATCGGCCCTGGCCGAAAACGAGGCTGCGATCCTTGCCGAATTGCATGGCGTGCAAGGCCATGCGGTCGATCTGGGCGGCTACTATCACACCGATGCCGACAAGACCGCTGCGGTGATGCGCCCCTCGGCGACGCTGAACGGGATCATCGGCTGACGGCGGACCCTCAACGCAGTCCGTTACGACACACCAAGGGCCGGCGCCGCGATGCGCCGGCCCTTTTGCATTGCGGGTCTTTTGTGGCCCGTCGCCACCGCGAAACACCAAACCGCCGCACATGAAGCCGCCGCACATGAAAAAGGGCGGCGCATCGCGGCGCCGCCCCCCATGTTTTCAGTAACTCAAAATCAGGCGATGTCGAACCGGTCCGCGTTCATCACCTTGGTCCAGGCTGCAACGAAGTCCTTGACGAACTTCTCCTTGTTGTCGTCCTGCGCATAGACTTCGGCATAGGCCCGCAGGATCGAGTTGGAGCCGAACACCAGATCGACCCGCGTCGCCGTCCACTTGACCTGATCGGTCTTGCGGTCGCGGATTTCATAGTGGTTCTCGCCAACCGGCTGCCAGCGATAGGACATATCGGTCAGGTTCACGAAGAAATCCGTGCTCAGCGCGCCGGGCGTGTCGGTGAAGACGCCATGCGCGGTGCCACCGTGATTGGTGCCGATCACCCGCATCCCGCCGATCAGGGCGGTCATCTCGGGCGCGGTCAACCCCAGCAGTTGCGCGCGGTCCAGCATCATTTCTTCCGGCGTGACGATATAGTCCTTCTTCAGCCAGTTACGGAACCCATCGGCCAGCGGCTCCAGCACGTCAAAGGATGCGGCATCGGTCATCTCGTCGGTCGCGTCGCCACGGCCCGGCGTGAACGGCACCTCGATGTCAAAGCCGGCGGCCTTCGCCGCTTGCTCGACGCCCACATTGCCCGCCAGAACGATCACGTCCGCAACGCTTGCGCCCGTGTCGGCGGCGATGCCTTCCAGCACATCCAGCACACGCGCCAGACGCGCAGGTTCGTTGCCGTCCCAGTCTTTCTGAGGGGCCAGACGGATGCGGGCGCCATTGGCCCCGCCGCGCAGGTCCGACCCGCGGAAGGTGCGCGCGCTGTCCCATGCGGTGGCAACCATATCGCCCATCGACAGACCGCTCTCCGCGATCTTCGCCTTGACGGACGCCACATCGTAATCGGTCGAACCGGCGGGGATCGGATCTTGCCAGATCAGATCCTCTTGCGGCGCGTCCGGCCCGATATAGCGCGTGCGCGGACCCATGTCGCGATGGGTCAGCTTGAACCAGGCGCGCGCGAAGGCATCGGCGAAATACTCGGGATCGGCCATGAACTTCTGGCAGATCTCGTTATAGACCGGGTCCATCTTCATCGCCATGTCGGCATCGGTCATCATCGGCAGCACACGCTTGGTCGGATCGGTGGTGTCGACCGGCATGTC
>JALQUE010000191.1 GCA_023260815.1 Roseovarius sp. | reverse complement strand
GTGCTGCCTAGATGACCGTGTACCGCAAGGCGCGCCGACAAGTCCGGCCAGTGCCAATTTGGTTCTACGCGGACTGGATGAGCAACTGTCACGTTTGGCCGATGAAGCAGGTCACCGATACTCGCGATATGCGGATGATCTGACATTCAGCTCACAGGAACGAATCCAAGCCAATTTTCTTGATCAAGTGCAGCATGCAGTTGAACAAGCAGGGTTCGAGCTAAAGCCGGAGAAAACCAGGTTTTCTGGATTCGAAGGACGCATGGAGGTCACGGGTGTTGTCATCAACGACAAGATGCAGCCACCTCGTGCGTGGCGCAAACGCACAAGGGCGAAGCTTCACAAGCTTGGGTTGGCTACTCGTCTGACTAGACAACAGCTGGCGTTCTTACATGGAATAGTCGGGATGGCTGCACAATTCCAAGATAGCGTACAGATGCAAAGGCTTTCTGCCGAAGCCAGTGCCCTAATCGAGATAAAGGCGCAAACTGTGGTTAGACACAGCCCGCAACCAATACTCCCGAACGGGCTTACTGTTCGCCAGGCTGAAGCCTTGGCTATGCTCGGCCCGAGACGAACTAACGCGGAAATCGCTGCGCGACTCGGGACCAGCGAGGCAGCGATAAAGAAGAGGCTACAGGAGGCATTTCGGAAGATTGGGGCTGCAGACAGAAATGGTGCACACCGATGGGCGGTAAAGCATCTTTGAGAGCACCAGCTTTCCGGTGTGTCAGAGTCCAATTCTAGGGAACCGAAGTGACAAGCGGCGCGACCCAAGTTACTTGGCCGCACCGCCATTGTTATCTTTGCCGCCGGTGTTTTGTTGGATCCACCAGGCGATACTTCTGTCCCTTCTGCTCTGGAGGCGGAAGAGGTTCATTGCGTGTGACCGTCCGTTCGACCCCGGTTCCACCACCACGAGGACCGGTGATTTCATACTGCCCGGAACGCGGCGCTTTTTGACCTGGCTTGAGAAGCTTGTCAGACATGAGACGCCTCCGGTGCTGCAGGGAGCACATTTGCAAAGCGCTTTCCGGTCGCGATCTCGCTGATGCGCCCCTGATTGAGATCGAAGTCGGCAGCGATCCGATGCTGAAAATCGCCCTTCGCAAGGCGAGCCTTGATGATCGACACCTGCTCAGGCGTCAGAGTTTTGATAGTAGCCATACGGCGTACTCCTTGGCGCTTGTTAAAACATTTGCCCTGGAGTCCCGAACCGTCTATCCCTTGCTTACCACCACAAGAGCGCTTCGGTCTCCGGAGCCACGACGAAGAGGGTGCGCCTGTATCCTTTCGACGTGTTGTGAAAGCGGGGACGCCTTGCCGGGCGCCCCCGCTAAACTCAGCAGATTGAATCCTCCATCAGCAATGGACGAACCTGTTTCGCGCCAACGAACTGCGAAAGTAGCCTGTAGTTCTGCTTCTCGTGGCGTATGCGGCCTGCGACGATGGCAGGATGAACCTTTGCTTGCCGCGAAAGGGAGATAACGTTCTGCACACTGGGGCTAGAGCGCACTGGGTGGCCGTCCCACAGCTCCGAGGGAATAAGGGCTTCTTGCGCCCACTCGTCAGCCTCCTGTTCGCGGAAATCATCTCGTTCATGGTTCCGCTCACGAAGTTGCAGATCGTCAATGAAGACCTCGCCGTCTCCATTGTTGAAGTGCCGTCCCAAGTGGGCCAGTTCATGAAGTAGGCAGAACCAGAAATTATCCAGACGATCATATCGGATCGTCATGCCCACAACTGGAACACTATCCACTGTCCAAAGTGCTGCGCCGTCCAAATAGGTCTTTGGCAGGTGCGAAGCGACAACAAGCGCGATGCCATGCTTGGCCAGTCTTTCCTTGGCGAGCTTTGGACCCTCGTCAAATTCACTCAAGCGGGCCAAGTCACGGAGAAAATCTTGGTCGATAGTTCCTTGTTCATAGACACCTTCCAGTCCCGCTTGCCGTGCTTTGCAAAGAATGTGCAGGCACCAAGCTTGTAAAGCATGAACATCCGTTTTGGCGTTGGCTCGTGAACCTCCGCCTTGGCGGAACAAAGCCTGTGGCAGCGCTTGCTGCCCCCCAACGCACGCGACCATCTTCTGCACGATTTCTTCGGTGCGATCCTTGATGTCTGCTGTTTTCTTGATCCAGCCTAGTTTGGCCATTTGCATCACAGGAAAACGCTCGAAATCAATCCCCGCCGGAGCGGTCGGCAGAGCGCCACCATCTCGTATCAGCACATCGGCCGGAATGCCCAAATGTTCATTCAAAGCCCGGATCATCTTGAGAGTCAGGCTTCGTTTTCCACTCAGAACTTCCGATGCCTTTGCGCGGCTTCCAAAGATTGGGGCCAGGTCGCTCTGATTCATGTCGAGCTGCTGCATGCGGAACTTGATTGCTTCGATTGGATCTGGAGCGTCCATTGGAAAGTGACGATCTTCGTAGACCTCGATCAGTGTCGCCAGCACATCAAGCTCATCATCTTCTGCTACGGAGCGATCAAGGTCCATCAGCGCTTCAACACGGGCAAGAGCAGCGGTGTAATCCTGCTCGGAATGAATTGGCCGAATATGATGCTCGTTCATAGTCATACTTCCTCCGCGTCGATTTGATCATATTCCTCGTGAGTTCCGAGGAACCGAACAAAGCCAATACCCTTCTCGTAGTCGAACCTGACAATCAGTCGATATTTGTTGCCACAAATATTGAAGACCACTCGTCCGCCCTTCAAAATGCTTGCGTTGCGATATTGCGCTTTGACCTCGGCTGGCGTTTTCCAGTTCGCGCGATGCGCTTCCGCCCACCAAACATCCAGCTGCGACTTCGAGTCTGGGAAGCGTTTGGAAAAGGCAATCAACTTCGGTCGGGCAATGATTCTCATCGTTTATCTAGTCCAACGTTCCCGTACAGTCAAGTTATACATCGCTCCCTATGGGGGAGCAGATACCAGATTCGTGCCTTGGCGGCAAGTTCGGCAGTGAAGGGAGTTTCTTGATCCACTCTTGATGCCGATGTCTACAATGGCGCAGAATACAATCTAAGGGCAACGCTCAGTACTAAGTTTTGAGATGTGCTAGCTGGGAAAACACTAAATCTCGTTCTATTCGCCTTTGATCACTTCTTGATTGTCTATGCCGCACGCGACGTGAACGCGCGATCAGCCAACCTGTAGCATGGCAAATGGCGCGGACCTGCCAATCTGTAGCTTGGCAACACCTTCAATGCGTCAGCCCCCGGTCCATGTCCCGGTCCTGCACCTCTAGCTCTGTCTCAGCCTCTCTTCGGCGTCCCTCGCTAAGCTCAAGCTCTCGTTCAACTTCGCGTCCAGCGCGTTGTAGGTGGCCTCTTCGCTCAGCAAGCCACGCAACGCCTGCATTGACGCGATCTGCGAGCGTATGAGCAACGTCGCGCAAGCTGCGATACCATCCAACTGGACTTGCAGCCTCTTCGTCGAGCGCGCCTCCAACCCGCTCAATTCCTGCGCTGAGGTTTCGCAGGCCGTCACCAACCGCTCGACGCAGGCGAGCAAGTCGCGCTCCAAGGCTGTCAGGGGTGCCGTCATCTATCTCTCCTCGATCTTGATGCAGATGACCGGCGTCCCGGCCAGTGTGCAGGTTTTCAGCTCTGTCCTGTCGGGGTCTAGCGTCAGCCAGGTCTGCTCCCCCTTGTCGATCCGTGTCAGGCCCAGTTCCGTCAGCTCCGAGCGCGTCAGCATGGACGTCCAGAACCAGCTCGCGGCCATCATCGAGGCGATCCCCGTCACGATCAGCCCCGAGATCACCCAAGGCGAGATCGTGAGCCATCGCCTGATCTGTTCGGTCCGCGTCTCGAACAAGCTCCTGTTCTCGTTCAGGAAGCGGCGCGTATCGTTCTCGATGGTACGCCGCGCGTCGCTCGCAATGGCTGTCAAATCGGTCCTGAAGCTCTTCAACTGGGATGCCATCGAGGCGGCGTAGTCCTGGCGTATCGTGTCCAGCTCGGCGTTCAGTTTCTCGCTCAGCCGGGTCGGCTTGCCAGTCTTCATGGAAAATCTCTCCTTTCAAGCGCCAGCGTTCGCCGGTCTCGGGGTCCTGGGCGGTCAGGTAGGCCTTGCCGACGCGGGGCAGCTCGAAGCCCGCATCGGCAAGGGCATCGAGCATGCTGGCGCGGTCGGTGATCAGGCCGATGCTGACCTGATCGAGGATCCACGCATGCAGCTCGTCACGCCCATGGGCGCGGGTCGGGGCCTCGATGGTGTCGCGCACCTCCTGGGCACGCTCCAGCTCCATCGGATCAGCCCAGCCATGGCGCTGGTTCATCAGATCGCGCAGGCTGTCAAAGGCATCCTGGTAGCCCGGTGGCGCGATGTTCAGGCTGCGCCCGCTGGTCAGCTCCAGGCGCGGTGTGCAGAAGTGCAACTCAATACGGTCCTCGTGGCTGTGACGGACCCACAGCATGTCGTATTGCTCGCCGTCCAGCCCGGCGAAGGCCAGTTGCTCGAAGGCGTCCATGACCTCGGCCTGCTGCGCCTCGCCGGGCGCGTCCTCGGCGGCGAAGCTGATCACGCCCGCGCGGTAGGTCCACTGGTGGCGGCTGGCGTCGATCAGCGCTTCGGTGCGAGCCGGATCACCGCGCAGCACCTCGGGCAACGGCTCGCGCGTAACCATCAAGGGCTGGCCGTCGGCATCGCGGATCAGGTCGCGGTTGCCGTCATAGGCCAGCACGCGCTCGGCCACGAGATACTCGACCGGCCCCGCGCCCGCACCCTTGCCGTTGGAAAAGAACTTGATCAGCACCGCCGCGCCGCCTCAACGAGCTGGGCGAGCTGGCGTTCGATCACCAGCAGGCGGCGCGCGACGGTCAGGCTGTCGAGGTCGGTGCGGCCCATCAGCATCGCGCGGTTCAGCCAGCGCGCGATCGGGTTGAGGTTGCCGCCGATGCGTCCGACGGCCA
>JALQUE010000127.1 GCA_023260815.1 Roseovarius sp. | reverse complement strand
TTGCCGGCGCCACACCGGGCACGCCACCCAACAATACACCGCGACCACCTTGAGCCTTCTCCAGGTGATGAGCACCCGCCTGCACCGACATCCGCCCCGCCACTTCCGACATCGGCGCCAGCAGCGGCAAACCGCCACGATCGTCGGTCACCGTTTCATAGGCAATGGCCGTACACCCCGAAGCCAGCAGATCATGGGTCTGATCGGGATCGGGCGCCAGATGCAGATAGGTGAACAGAAGCTGGCCCTCGCGCAGCATCTTGCGTTCGCCGGCCTGAGGTTCCTTGACCTTGACGATCATGTCGGCTGTGGCAAAAATTTCGGCGGCGGTGTCGATGATCACCGCACCGGCGGCGATGTAATCGGCATCTTCGAACCCGGCGCCCTGCCCGGCGCCGGCCTGAATGATGACCTCATGGCCATGGGCCACGGCTTCGCGGGCGGCGTTGGGGGTCATCCCGACGCGGAATTCCTGTGGCTTGATCTCGGTCGGGCATCCGATTTTCATGAGCTGATCCTCCTCGTGCTCTTTGATGACAGGATGTCGCATCTTGCGCGCAATTCGGTTGAAAAATCCCTCGCCATAGGGAGCGTTTTCCGAATATCCTGCGCGCATTGGCAACCATATTCGAAGGGTATTGCTTGAATGGCTCTGGATGCGATGGATCGTCGTTTGCTGCAGGTACTCCAGCGGCGCGGACGCATTTCGAATGCCGATCTGGCCGACGCGGTCAACCTGTCGGCAAGTGCCTGCCATCGGCGGGTCCAGCGCCTTGAGACCGAAGGGTATATCCGGGACTACGTGGCGCTTCTGGATCCCCGCAAGCTGGGGGTCAGCGCCACGATCTTCGTCGAGATCACACTGGCCACCCAGGCCGATGAGGTGCTGGAGGCATTCGAGAAAGCCGTGACCCGCATTCCCGATGTGCTGGAATGCCATCTGACGGCTGGCGCTGCGGATTATATCCTCAAGGTCGTCGCCGAAAGCACCGAGGATTTCGCGCGCATCCACCGGCAATACCTGACCCGCCTGCCCAGTGTCGCCAAGATGCAATCTTCTTTCGCCCTGCGCACGGTGTTCAGCACCACGGCCCTGCCCCTCTGACCGGCTTGCGGTCAGCGGTCTATCGACTAAGTCTGCGCACCAAGCCAAGGAGCCGTCATGGATTGGGATTACATCATCGTCGGTGCCGGCAGCGCCGGATGCGTTCTGGCCAACCGGCTGAGCGCGAAAGGCCACAAGGTGCTTCTTCTGGAGGCCGGGGGGCGCGACAATTACCACTGGATTCACATTCCGATGGGGTATCTCTATTGCATCGGAAATCCGCGCACGGACTGGTGTTTTCGCACGGCGCCAGAGCCGGGGCTGAATGGGCGGTCGCTGCTCTATCCGCGCGGCAAGGTTCTGGGCGGATGCAGTTCGATCAACGGGATGCTGTATCTGCGCGGTCAGGCCGCCGATTACGACGGCTGGCGGCAGATGGGCAATGCCGGTTGGGGGTGGGACGATGTGCTGCCCTATTTCAAACGCTCGGAGGATTACGTCGACGGCGCGTCCGAAATGCATGGCGCGGGCGGCGAATGGCGCGTCGACACGCAGCGCCTGCATTGGCAGGTTCTGGACGATTGGAAGGCCGCCGCGATGGCCGCCGGATTGCCGGAAACGGACGATTTCAACACCGGCGACAATGAGGGCGTGGGCTATTTCAAGGTCAACCAGCGCAAGGGTTGGCGGCTGAACACGGCGCGGGCCTTTCTGGGGGCGCGCAGCGGCTCCAGCCTCAAGGTCGAGACACAGGCGCACACCCGGCGGCTGATCCTCAAGGCGGGCCGCGCGGTGGGCGTGGAATACCAGCAGGGCGGCACGCTCCGGACCGCCACTGCGCGCGGCGAGGTGATCCTGAGTGCGGGCGCCATCGGCAGCCCGCATATCCTGCAGCTGTCGGGTATCGGGCCGGGGGAGGTGTTGCAGGAGCATGGGATCGATGTGCAGCATGAGGCGCCGATGGTCGGCCGCAACCTGCAGGACCATCTGCAATTGCGCTGTGCATGGCGGCTGACCGGGGCAAGAACCCTGAACACGCTGGCCAATTCGTTCTGGGGCAAGGCCGCGATCGGGCTGGAATATATGCTCAGGCGCAGCGGGCCCATGGCGATGGCGCCAAGCCAGTTGGGGGCGTTTGCACGCTCGCGTCCCGACTTGGCCACCGCTGATCTGGAATATCACGTGCAGCCGCTGTCGCTGGACGCATTCGGAGAGCCGCTACATGATTTTCCCGGCTTGACCGCCAGCGTCTGCAACTTGCGCCCCGAAAGCCGGGGCGAGGTGCGCATCGCCTCGCCCGATCCGATGGAGGCGCCGGTGATCGCGCCGAATTATCTGGCGACCGAGGGGGACCGTCAGGTTGCGGCAAGCTCGATCCGGCTGACCCGGCGGATCATGGGGCAAGACGCGATGCAGCGCTACGATCCGCAAGAGATCCGGCCCGGCACCGCGCTGCAGACGGACGAGGATCTGGCCCGCGCGGCGGGTGATATCGGCACGACGATCTTTCATCCGGTGGGCACCGTGCATATGGGCGCCGAGGGCCATGCGCCCCTGGATGACAGGCTGCGGCTGCGTGGGATCGGCGGACTGCGCGTGGTGGATGCCAGCGTGATGCCCACGATCACCAGCGGCAACACCAATTCACCCACCATCATGATCGCCGAGAAAGCCGCCGACATGATCCTCGAAGATGGCCGGAAAGACCGGGGGTGACCTGTTGACGGCCCTGGCCAAGTGTCGCGGCCAGGGCCTGCCGGTTGCGTATGGTCCGTGAGTGGCACCGCAGCCGGAACTTGTACTCAATCACTCGTTACAGGCTGCTTGCCCTGTTGGCTCGCAGCCGCGTGATACAAGCCATAATACCAAAGGTTTATTTTCAAAACATCTTTTGTGGCGCGGGGGAGTATAACGTTACGTCACTGAAAACGCACAAAAAAGGCCCCGGCATGTCCGCCGGGGCCGATCTTTGCAAGGGTGGAGCCAGGCGTTAGCCTTCGGCCTCTTCCTCTTTCTTCATCTCTTCGCCGGTTTCCTGATCGACGATTTTCATCGACAGGCGCACCTTGCCACGGTCATCGAAGCCCAGAAGCTTGACCCAGACGTCCTGACCTTCCTTGAGCACATCCGACGGATGGTTCAGGCGGCGGTTTTCGATCTGGCTGACATGCA
>JALQUE010000110.1 GCA_023260815.1 Roseovarius sp. | reverse complement strand
CATTGCGCCAGATGGACAATGCCCGGCCCTTGAGGAAGGCTTCGCCGATCTCCTGTACCGCGTCAGGTCCCTTTGCCAGCAGCTCGACCGCAGCACGCAGCACCGGGGCGTGATCCATGCCGTCGGGCCAGTCGTCCGGCGCGAGGCGCGCCAGCAGTTGGTTCCAGGCGGACGGCGTTGACAAGGGAGCATCGCTTGGAAGGACACGCATCCAGCCAAGGGGAAGGGCCGCCAGAGGCGCAGAATCCCGGCACAGGGCGGCGAGACGGCGCAAGCGCGACTGCGAGAGCCCGCGCACGACGATGTCGGCGAGTGCCGCTGCCGCTTGTCCGTCACGTGTGGTGACGGCCGGGACGCCATGGACGAAATGCAAATCGATGTTGGCATCGGCGCGCAGCGCGAGGAAGTGATCGTCGTAGTCGGCCGGCGACGCGGTGGCGATGGCAATGTCAGCTGGAGATACGCCCGACGCGAGCAGCGCCCGGACCCAACGCAGCGTCTCTACTGCCTCATGGTAAGCGGTCGCGGCACTGACGGATCGAATGGCCGGCGCCTCAGCATCGCCTCGAGCGACAGAGACGCCGCATTCCTTGAGCCAGGCCGGGACAGGGCGAGGACCTGACGTCCATTGCATGGGGATGTGCTCGGCGAGCGCCTTCAAGAGAGGCCGCCAGCAGGGAGACAGTTCGGTCAGCCCGACGATTTCCATCGAGCCGAATATGGCGGGCGCATGGGTGATCCGGCTAATGGCTGCGGCGACAATATCGATCGGACGCATCATGCCGCCCGGAAGCTCGGTGAAAACAGCTGCCTCCAGGCGAGCGATGGCTTCAAGCCTTGGATGATCAGCTGACCGGGAGGTGAGATCGATACCGGCCCGCCACGCCTTGTGCAGTGTGTCGGCGGCCGCGCCGATCATGCCCGGCAGCATCTTGATATCTTCCAGTTCGCCCATCGGTGTTTCGGGGAGGACCGTCTGGATCGCCGCGCGCAGGCTTTCTTCGTCGATCGCGCGGGCGAAGCCGCCCGCGAGCCGCACAGCGGCTTGTTCGAACGACATGATCTGGAGGCCATGTTGACCCCCACGGGCCGCCGCAAGGCGGGCCTCCCGCATTGCGTGTCGTCCATAGACAATAAGCGTGGACCGGCTCGTCGTGGACATCTTCAAGTTCCTTTTTGAAGAATAACTTTGACCAAATCGGGAAGTGCTTGGGTCGACAGCTTTGAGGACTCAGCATCCCGAACTAAAAGCTCGATAGTAAGAAATTGATGGTGCTTCTCTGATATCAGATTGCCTGCGCCTGCGAACAAATCGACGGGTGCGCCAAATCCAATATCTTCCAGCGCCGATCGAAGATCGGGTGTTTCGTCCCCGGCCTCTACAATCAGAAACCCGTCGTGCTGCTCTACTGAGAAGCCTTCACTTCTAAGCGCGAGCGCGAGGGTTGATGTCTTCACTGTCCCGGCCCGCGTCGCAATGACTGATGTATGCTCACCGATGCTGTGTATGTTGCTAGCTCTAAATCCTAGCTGTTCATAGTGAGCACGCGCTTCCTCCAGCATCGTCAAGGAAACAGCATCCATATAGGCCGGACTGGCATTCCCCTCGAGCACCGCGAACATTCGGTTGATCACTCTGTCATGAATGTCCCCTGCATCGCCGCCGAAGACGGGAGGCACACCAGCCTTCGCGGGTTTGACGACGATGACCTTTTCACGATCATAGATTTCTTGAACCACCCAACGCCTACCAGAAAAAATCAGCAGCATCCCGGGAGCAAGAACATTGTCGATTGGCAGGGTTCCAAGATCTCGCCCCTCCGCAACCAAGCGGAATTCTTCAGGTGTCTGGAACACCGCATAGAAACTGTAATGCTCAACCAGCTTTTCGCCAGTCGGTCCCAAAAGTAACAGCCCGCTGCCGACCTGTTCGATCAAGCCGGTTTCTGGGTTGCCGATCGCACGCAACACGTCTGCGAATACTTCGGTTGTAACTTTCCGGAAGGGGCCTTCGCGGCAGAGCACGTTGTAGACAACGCTTGCCGACGCACCGCCGCGCTGCGCTATGACTGACAGTATCTGATGGACGAGCGTCGAGAGATGTAGCGCCTGCGGTTTTGGCGGTTCGCACCAGCCTTCCAGCAGCAGATCTATCATCGCGATAGACCTGATCAGGCCGAGGCGAAGACGATCCACGAAACTGCTCTCCGGCGTCAGTTTGGCTTCGACAGCGTACTGCCTCAGAATGGCCGGTTGTCCTTCACGCCGGCCTGACCGGCCAAGCCGTTGTCGCAACGCCGCGACGCTGAATGGCGCACCGATTTGAGCCACGCAGGTCACGTCACCGATGTCGATTCCAAGCTCGAGCGTCGACGTGCAAACGGCGGTCGTCGGTTTGGCAGGATCCTTCAAGCGCTGCTCAACGAAGTCACGGTGTTCTCGGGAGAGGCTCGCGTGGTGGGGATAGAATTCCTGTGGCAGGTGCTCCCGTTCGCAAAGCTCCCGCAACCGATCTGCGTAGATCTCGACCCGTTGGCGCGCTCCGGCGAAGACCAGGTTGTCGCTGCCTCGAAGGTGTTTGAAAAGATGGGCTGCTATAGCGTCCGTTGCGGATGGACTGTTTTCATCTTCATCGCCTGAGAGGTAGCCGCGAAGCTGTAGCCTCAATTCAGCCTCGCCGCCATCTGCTTTGATCAGCTGGACAGAGCTTGCTGCGTCAGGGCGAAGATAGGCCTTGGCGAGGTCCATGTCGCCTAGCGTAGCTGACAGACCTATCCGACGGATTGGGCGCTTTATCGCGAGCTCGAGCCGTGTGAGCAGTGAACGAAGCTGGACACCGCGTTCGCTATCCAGAACTGTGTGCAGCTCGTCGATCACGACCGCCCGTGTCGCCCCAAACAGGCGGGCAATTTCCAAACCGCGACGAATGAAAAGCGCCTCAAGGGACTCTGGGGTTATCAGAAGGATCCCTTTTGGAGATTTCAACGCGCGCGTTTTGATCGATTGCGAGACATCCCCGTGCCAGGGAACAACCAGAAGCTCTGCTTCCTGGCAGATGCCCTCCAGCCGCGTGGCTTGGTCCGTGATCAGAGCTTTCAGTGGACCGATGTAGAGCAGATCGAAGCCGGTGCCGTCGAACGGCTCGTCAAGCACCTGTGAAATTAACGGCAGGAACGCCGCCTCGGTCTTTCCGCCCGCCGTGGACGCCGCAACGAT
>JALQUE010000107.1 GCA_023260815.1 Roseovarius sp. | reverse complement strand
GGCGTGTGCCGTCGGAGCCCGCGCCTTCGCGAAGGTGATCCGCGTGGCCAAGGGTCTCTCGTTGCGGGCGTTCCCGGTGCGGCTGCTGCTCGCCTCGGTCACCATGGCCGGACTGTTCGTGCTCTCGCGTGAGCTCACCGGGCAAAGCTTGAGCGTCGGCGCCGGATACGAGGTGCTTCGCGACTGGCTCTTCGTGGAGGCTGATATCGCCGTCTGGTTGCTGATCGCGGTGTTCGCCATCCGTGCCGTCGCTTCGGCGGCCACGGTTGTCGGTGGTGGAGTCGGTGGGGTGTTTATCCCCCTCGTGGTGGGCACCAAGGACGGATTTGGCGTGGTGCGCGATCCCATTGCCTGCAAGCCCGCCGTGATGGCCGAGACCGATCAGTATGTGGCCTTCGGCAGCGAGTACCGCGCGCTGGTCAACCTGCCGGGCATCGAGGACGCCCGCGTCTGGGAGCCTGAACCCGCAACCGTCTATTTCTGGAAGCACTGACATGCAGACATTCGATCTTGAAGCTCAAGGGCTGCGCGCCCTGAACGAGACGCTGCAGGCCCAGAGCCAGCAGACCAACGAAACCGCCTGGGAGGTCGTGAACCCGCGCGGCAGCCATGCCATCGCCGTGGGGCTGGATGCGCCGATCGAGGTGACGGTCAAAGGATCGACCGGGTATTATTGCGCGGGCATGAACAAGCAGGCCACGATCCATGTGAAGGGCAGCGCCGGGCCGGGTGTCGGCGAGAACATGATGAGCGGCACCGTGATCGTCGAGGGGGACGCCAGCCAATATGCCGGCGCCACCGGGCATGGCGGTCTTCTGGTCATCAAGGGCAATGCCAGTTCGCGCTGCGGGATCTCGATGAAGGGGATCGACATCGTGGTGCAGGGCAATGTGGGGCATATGTCGGCCTTCATGGCGCAGAAGGGCAATCTTGTGGTGTGCGGCGATGCCGGTGACGCGCTGGGCGATTCGATCTACGAGGCGCGGCTGTTTGTGCGGGGCGATGTCAAAAGCCTTGGCGCCGATTGCATCGAGAAAGAGATGCGGCCCGAACATCTGGAGATCCTGCGCGATCTGCTGGAGCGGTCGGGGGTGGAGGCCAAACCCGAAGAGTTCCGCCGCTATGGCTCGGGCCGGCAGCTTTATACGTTCGACATCGACAACGCCTATTGAGGAGACCTGACATGGCCAAGGACGACAAACATGTGCCGCGCACCATGCCGGTCTATTCCAGCACCTTCACGCCCGAGGTGAATGCCGAGATCCGCCGCGCGGCGGCCACCGGCATCTATGACATCCGTGGCGGCGGCGCCAAGCGCCGGGTGCCGCATTTCGACGATCTGCTGTTTCTGGGCGCCTCGATGAGCCGCTACCCGCTGGAGGGCTACCGCGAACGCTGTGACACCAATGTGGTGCTGGGCACGCGCTTTGCCAAGAAACCGATCGAGCTGGCGATCCCGATCACCATTGCGGGCATGTCCTTTGGCGCGCTGAGCGCCCAGGCCAAGGAAGCGCTGGGCCGGGGTGCGTCGGCGGCGGGCACATCGACCACCACCGGCGATGGCGGCATGACCCCTGAGGAACGTGGCCAGTCCAAGACGCTGGTCTATCAGTATCTGCCGTCGCGCTATGGCATGAACCCCGACGATCTGCGCAAGGCCGATGCGATCGAGGTGGTCGTGGGGCAGGGCGCCAAGCCCGGCGGCGGCGGCATGCTGCTGGGTCAGAAGATCTCGGACCGGGTGGCCGAAATGCGCGACCTGCCCAAGGGCATCGACCAGCGCAGCGCCTGCCGGCATCCCGACTGGACGGGGCCGGATGACCTTGAGATCAAGATCCTCGAGCTGCGCGAGATCACCAACTGGGAAAAGCCGATCTACATCAAGATCGGCGGTGCGCGGCCCTATTTCGACACCACGCTGGCGGTCAAGGCGGGGGCGGATGTTGTCGTGCTGGACGGGATGCAGGGCGGCACGGCGGCGACGCAGGATGTGTTCATCGAGCATGTGGGCCAGCCGACGCTGGCCTGTATCCGCGATGCGGTGCGCGCGCTGCAAGACCTCAACATGCACCGCGAGGTGCAGCTGATCGTGTCGGGTGGCATCCGCTCGGGCGCGGATGTGGCCAAGGCGCTGGCGCTGGGCGCGGATGCGGTCAGCATCGGCACGGCGGCGATGATCGCGATGGGCGACAACGACCCCAAATGGGAAGCCGAGTACGAAAAGCTGGGCAGCACCGCGGGCGCCTATGACGACTGGCACGAGGGGCGCGACCCTGCGGGCATCTCGACACAGGACCCGGAACTGGCGGCGCGGCTCGATCCGGTCGAGGCCGGACGGCGCTTGCGCAACTATCTCAAGGTGATGGCGCTGGAATGCCAGACGCTGGCGCGGGCCTGCGGCAAGAACCACGTGCAACATCTGGAACCCGAGGACCTGGTGGCCCTCACGCTGGAGGCCGCGGCGATGGCGCAGGTGCCGCTGGCGGGAACCAACTGGTGGCCGGGCAAACCCGGCGCTACATTCTGAGGATCGCGATATAATCGGGGGCGGGCCAACCGCCCCCTTTCATGCCAACAGGGAAAGGAAAAAAGGACCATGACGAAGGATCTGGCCGCCTATGCCGCCGAAAACGGCGTCAAGTATTTCATGATCTCGTTCACCGACCTCTTCGGGGGGCAGCGTGCCAAGCTGGTGCCGGCGCAGGCGATCGCCGACATGCAGGCCGATGGCGCGGGGTTTGCGGGCTTCGCGACGTGGCTCGACATGACGCCGGCGCATCCCGACATGCTAGCGGTGCCCGATCCCGACAGCGTGATCCAACTGCCGTGGAAGCCCGAGGTGGCCTGGGTCGCGGCCAATCCGATCATGGAAGGCGCCGACGTGGCGCAAGCCCCGCGCAACGTGCTGCGCCGCCTGATCGAGGATGCCGCCGCTGAGGGCATGCATGTCAAGACCGGCGTCGAGGCCGAGTATTTCCTGCTCACCCCCGATGGCAACGCGCTGAGCGATCCCTATGACACGGCGGAAAAGCCCTGCTACGATCAGCAGGCGGTGATGCGGCGCTATGACGTGGTGCGCGAGATCTGCGACTACATGCTCGAACTGGGCTGGGGCCCCTACCAGAACGACCACGAGGACGCCAATGGCCAGTTCGAGATGAACTGGGAATTCGATGACGTTCTGGTCACCGCCGACCGGCACTCGTTCTTCAAGTTCATGACCAAGTCGATCGCCGAAAAGCACGGCTTCCGCGCCACCTTCATGCCCAAGCCGATCGAAGGGCTGACCGGCAATGGCGCGCATCTGCATATCTCGGTCTGGGATGCGCCGGGGGCGGCGTCGAAAGTCAATGTCTTTGCCGATGACAGCAAGGAGCTGGGCCTGTCGGACCAGGGTCGGCACTTCCTGGGCGGGATCATGCCAGCGATGATTGCACCGTTGGCAACGATGTTGATCCACGATGAGTCGTGGCTGAATCCCCAGTGTGCGAGCAGATGTGCTCCGTCACCGATGACCCAAACCATGAGCATCGAAAGAGCGAGGGTCCAGTGGGCCCCGATGATTGGCAACTTCCCAACGGTGTCGGAAAGTTTCAACATTCCTAGAACACTGCCGATGACGGCGACTACCGCCTCGAGCAGAATGGCCATTGTGATGAATAACGCAACTGTGTACACGAAGTACCTCCTTGTTGTTCGGCGATTCCTCGCCAATCGCGCAACGTAGTCCTAACAATCGCGCAAGTGGTGGATACTTCACAATCGCGCATTCACAATCGCGCATTTCTTCTGTGTTCTCAACGAGTTCAGGTCGATAAACCGGCATCAATGACGATCTCGCTACCGGTCATACAGCTCGATTCGTCGCTCGCCAAGAACAACACGCCGTTTGCAATGTCCAGTGGTTGGCCAAGGACGCCTGTCGGCACCGCAATCTGCGCCATCGCCGCAACATCAATTGACCACCCGTCGGCTCGGGACAGTGCCGCTCCAACGGTGTCCCAAATCGGCGTTTCAATAATTCCGGGATGAACAGAGTTGACCCGAACATTCCAACGCTCACGGGCACTCTCGAGAGCGACGCCTTTCGTGAGCAGCCGAACCGCACCCTTGGTCGCGTTGTACCCCGCATGTCCTCGGTTGCAGGCCTGCAACCGAGGACATGCG
>JALQUE010000068.1 GCA_023260815.1 Roseovarius sp. | reverse complement strand
GGCCTTGCGCCATGGCTGGGCGGCCTGCCTGGTCGCCTGTTGCATGTGAATGTTCTGGGCTGCGCAATCTTTGCTGCGGTTTCGGGCTCGTCCGCGGCCACCGCCGCCACGATCGGCAAGATGTCGATCCCGGAGCTGCGTTCGCGCGGTTATCCCGAAAGCCTGATCCTGGGGACATTGGCCGGCTCGGCGACGCTTGGCCTGTTGATCCCGCCCTCGATCATCCTGATTGTCTACGGCGTCGCGACCGAACAATCGATCGCTCGCCTGTTCATGGCAGGCATTCTGCCCGGTGTCATGCTGGTTGCCATGTTCAGTGGCTATGTCGCGCTCCGCGCCTGGATGAACCCAAAGCTTATCCCAGCCGCAGATACCGGCATGTCCTTGCGCGACAAACTGTGGGAGGTGCGCCGCCTCCTGCCGGTGGCCGTTTTGATCGGCGGCGTGATCGCCGCGATCTATACGGGCATCGCCTCGCCCACGGATGCGGCGGCCTTGGGGGTCTTGCTGGCCATCGTCCTTGCGGTCGTGACCGGTGGGTTCAGCATGAAGGATTTTCTGGATGCGTTGCTGTCCGCGACCCGCACCTCCTGCATGATCGCTTTCATCCTGCTGGGTGCGGCATTTCTTGCCTTGGCAATGGGCTTCACGGGCCTTCCGCGCAACCTGGCCTCCTGGATCAGCGAGATGGGGCTTTCGCCCTATGTCCTGCTCGCGGTCCTGACCGTGTTCTTCATTCTGCTGGGGCTGTTTCTGGACGGGATCTCTGTCGTGGTGCTGACCACGTCGATCATCATGCCGATGGTCACGGCCGTCGGCATCGACCCGATCTGGTTCGGCATCTACCTGGTGTTGGTCGTCGAAATGAGCCAGATCACGCCGCCTGTCGGCTTTAACCTGTTCGTCATCCAAGGGCTGACGGGCATAGACATCATGCGGATTGCAAAGGCCGCGTTCCCCTTCTTTTTGTTGTTGTTGCTGGCAGTGGTCGTCATCACGGTCTTTCCCGCGATTGTCACCTACCTGCCAGAGGCGATGACACGTTGATGGTCCTTCATTGAAAATGAAGCGCCGACCCTGAACCTGCGTCACATTGTATTTGCATTTTTATGCTTAATAACAATGTCTTGTATCATGTTACGCAGGTTTCCTCCCAACCGATGCGGGATCACTCAAAGCCCTGGTGGCTGAGTATTTGCGCAAGACCTTTGGCTGATCGGAACGGGCGGCGTCACAGCGATGATGCCGCCCGGCTCGCCTGATCGTATTGCCCCGACAAGGCCCTTAGGTTTGCACCGATTTCACGCAGTTCATCGCCACTGATATCCATGCGTGACAGCCCTTCCAGCAGACATTGCTTGCGGATCGTTCGGTAGGCTTCGCACAACGCCTCGCCCTCTTTGGATGTGCTGTAGAACACTTCCTTGCCGCGCTTTTCCGAGACGATCAACTCCGCCTTGGATAGCTTCCGCAGGGCATAATTCACGGTATGCGTATCCTCGATATTCAGCAGGAAACAGATATCGCTGAGTTTCTTGTCGCGGCCTCGGTGGTTCACGTTGTGCAGGACAAGGATTTCAAGCTGGTTAAGCTCGGAATGACCCGCTGCTGACATGCATTTCACCATCCAACGCGCAAACGCGTTGTAGGCAATGATCAGGCCGAATTCCAATTCCGATGCTTCCCAAGCATCTCCTTCGGCAAGGTGGCGGGACGAGACGATGCGGCGTTTGCGTGGTTCATTCATACCGAAACCCTAACAATTGGCTGACATGATGTCGACGTTGTTTATGTAAATTTCCGGTGCAAAACTCCTCATACCCGGAGGCTACCGGACCCCTCTTGCCCCCTTGATCGCCCCCTTGATCGCACCTGTGGACACAGTCGCAGACGCCTTTGCCCCCTCTGGACACGACACACCGGGGCAACTTGGCGCAATATATATCCAGAACACCTCGACATGACCGACAAGTGCGGCAAGGCGCGGCTTGACTTTGTTCATGTTTTGTTCCATTTTCCTGGTCAAGTTTACAACCAGCCTTTGAAGGGGGGTCCCGATGGAAAACACCACGCACGCGCTGCCCGCGACACCCAAGCAGATCGCCTATGCGCGGTCGCTCGCCCTGCGCAACAGAACCCTCCTCCCGTTCGAGGTTCAGCAGGATCGCCGATCCTTGAGCGCATGGATCGACGCGCAGGCCCGATTGACGCCAGTCACGACCCTGGATCACCGCCCCACGTCCAGACAGGTGGCATTCGCGGAAAAACTCGCGCGGATCAAACGACGCGCCGTGCCGGACGAATGTTTCCGCGACAAGGGGCTGATGTCGAAGTGGATCGACGGCAACAAGTGATCCGTAATCAGATCATGGTGATCGGGCCGGCCTTGTCACGCGCGCATCATTCCGCCGCGATTGCCGCATTCATCATCATCCACACGCGGTGCGGAGTGAACGGCATATCTGCCTGACGCACCCCCCTGTCCCACAACGCATCGGCCACCGCATTGGCGGTCGCGGCCATGGCCCCCACCGTCCCGGCCTCACCACAGCCCTTCATGCCCATCACGTTGGCGGTCGAAGGGACAGCCTCGGTTGCAAAGCGGATCATGGTCACATCGTCGGCCCTCGGCATCGCATAGTCCATGAAACTGGCGGTCAGCAATTGACCGTCCTCGTCATGCACCACCCGTTCGCACAACGCCTGACCGATGCCCTGCACAGCCCCGCCATGCACCTGCCCCTCGACCAGCATGGGATTGATCAGGTTGCCGAAATCATCAACGACGGTATAGCGTTCCACCGTAACCTTGCCGGTATCGGGGTCCACCTCCACCTCGGCCACATGCGCACCATTGGGATAGGACCGCGCAGGAAGCGTCGCCGTTTCCTCGTGAACCAGCAGATCGGTGCGCCCGTCCGCGCGCGCCATGGCCGCCGCCTCGATCATCGTCGGCGTCAGGTTGGACCCACCCGCGCGGAACGTCTCGTCGTCAAACCGCACCTCGCTGGCCTCCACCCCCATCTTGTCCGCAAGATAGGGCGTGAACCGCTCGATCATCTTGGTCACCGTCGCCAGCGTCGCGTTGTTCTGCGTCGTGACCGACCGTGACCCCCCGGTGCCGCCGCCCGTGGCGATCCTGTCGCTGTCGCCCTGCACCACCGAAATCAGATGCGCCGGTATGCCCGTCTGGTCCGACAGGAACTGCGCATAGACCGTCTCGTGGCCTTGGCCGTTGGATTGCGTGCCCACATAGATCGACACCGTGCCATCCTCGTTGAACTCCACCTTGGCGGTCTCCGACGGATTGCCCAGAATGCTTTCGATGTAATAGCACAGCCCAATGCCGCGCAGCTTGCCGCGCGCCGCACTCTCGGCCTTGCGCGCGGCAAAGCCAGCCCTGTCGCACTCGGCCTCGGCGCGGCTCAGCACCCGGTCGAAATCGCCCACGTCATAGGTTTCGCCCGTGGAGGACACATAGGGAAACGCACCTTTCGGGATAAAGTTGCGCCGGTGCAGATCCCAGGTATCGACACCCAATTCCCGCGCCGCGCGGTCCATGATCCGCTCCAGCGCATAGATCGCCTCGGGGCGGCCCGCGCCACGATAGGCATCGACCTGCGTGGTGTTGGTATAATAGCCTTCGACATGCAGATAGGTGTCCTGCACGTCATAGACCCCCATCAGAACCTTGGAGAAAAGCTCCGACTGGATCGCCTGCGCCATCGTGCTGTTATACGCGCCCAGATCCACCCGACTGTCCACGCGGTAAGCGGTGATCTTCAGATCCGCATCGAACGCCATCGTCAGATCGTGATCCAGCCCGCGCCCGGCATTATCGCTCAGCATGGTCTCGGTGCGATCCGCCATCCAGCGCACCGGTCGCGCCAGCGTGCGCGCGGCATGGGCCACAAGATAGGTCTCGGGATAATCCATCGCCTTGGTGCCGAACCCGCCCCCCACATCGGGGTTGGTCACGCGGATATCGGCGGGGTCCAGCCCCAGCACCCGCGCCAGATTGCGCTTGGTGCCCCAGACCCCCTGCCCGTTCACCGCAACATGCAGGCGCGTGCCATCGGTTTCGGCATAGCAGCCACGCGGCTCCATCGGGTTGGCGATGATGCGGTTGTCATGCAGCTGCATCCGAACCACATGCGCGGCGCGCGCCACAGCCGCCTCAACCGCCGTTTCGTCCCCCATGCCCCAGTCGAAGGCGCGGTTGTCCGGCGCCTCGTCATGCAGCGCCGTGCCGCCGGGTCCGATGTCCATGTGGACGGGCAGATCGTCAAGTTCGATCTCGATCAGATCGGCCGCATCGCGCGCCGCCATCAGGCTGTCCGCCACGATCAGCGCCACAGGCTCTCCGACAAAGCGCACGCGCCCTTCGGCCAGAATCGGACGGCGCGGGGCCGCGCCCTTGGTTCCGTCCCGGTTCTGCACAAGGTTGAAGGCCATGCCCTCGGTCACGCCATCCCGCGCCAGATCGTCGGCGGTCAGAACCAGATGCACGCCGGGGGCCTGCCTCGCGGCCTCGACATCCAGTGCGGTGATCTCGGCATGGGCCACCGACGCACGCACCACATTTGCCACCAGCGCATCTTTCGGGGCGATATCATCCACATAGCGGCCATGGCCCGTCAGAAATCTCTGATCCTCGACCCGTGTCACCGGCTGGCTTTTGCCAAACTTGTCCATGATCCGCCCTCTCGCATGTCCAACGCGTTCTTGAGGCGGACCCTAGCGGGACGGGCCGACATGTCCAGAGCCAGTCACACCAGATCGGCCACCGTAACCATATCTTCCAGACCATAACCGTTGAATTGTGTGGTCAAGCTGCGGGAATAGGCGCCCATGCTGTCGAACAGCACGTAATCCCCCTCGGCGATATCCCCCGGCAGCGGCACCGGCGCGGGCAGCCGGTCCAGACTGTCACAGGTCGGCCCGAAAATCACACGCGACACCGGATCGGCGGTGCGCGCACGCCCCTGTGGGTCAATCACCCGAAGACGCCCCGGCACGCCGATATCGCGCATCTCCATCAGCCCGCCATAGATACCGTCGTTCAGAAACACCGCGCCGCCATCGCGCAGCGCCTTGACCCTGGTGGCCAGCGTCAGCGCATCGGCCACCATCGCGCGGCCCGGCTCGCAGACCAGCTTGGGCGCCTGTGCCCCGAAACAGCGCTCGGTTTCGGCGCGGATATGCGCGAATATCGCCTCCAGATCGGGGGCCGCACCGCTGCGATGCGAGGCAAAGCCGCCCCCCACATTCAACCGGGCAATCTGCACATCGGCCGCGCGCGCCACCTTGGCCGCCGCCGCGATATACGCCCCCCATGCTGCCGGATCGGCGCATTGCGTGCCGGGATGAAAGGTGATCGCCGGCACAAATCCGCGCGCGGCCACCTTGCGCAGCAGCGCCGCCGCGCGTTCGGGGTCCAGCCCGAACTTCTCGCCGAAATCATAGGCCGCACCGGCCACCGGCAAGGCAAGGCGCACGCTGATTTCCGTCGTCTTCGGCAGCGCCTCCAGCTTGTCCAACTCTCTGGGGCAATCCACCGAACAGGAGGCCACACCAAGCCTGCGCGCCACCGCGATTTCCTCGGGCGAGCGGACGGGGTTATTGTAATGCAGCGCCGCATCGCCACAGACCGCCCGCACCGCCAACATCTCTCGCGGGCTGGCCACATCGAAGGCGCGGATGCCCGCCGCCACCAGATTGGCCAGCACCTCTTCGCCGGGATTGGCCTTGACCGCATAGGTCACCAGACCGTCGAACCCGTCCTGAAACCGCCGCGCCATGCCCTGCAGCGCCGCAGGGCTGAAATACAGCTGCGCGGTATCGGGTCTGTTTCTGAGGATATGGGCGGTCGGCGTCGCCCAGTTCGGTGTCTCGCGCATGTCAGTCCCCTGTTAACCTGCCTGTTTTCCCAAGCTTGCCGCGAAAAGACGTCGATTCCGTGCGTCACATTGCATAAACTGACTCTCACCATCGCCAGAATGACGGACCAACAATGCAAATCGACGAAACAGACCGCGCCCTGATCGCCCTTCTGGCCGAAAACGCCCGCGCGCCCGTCGCTTTGCTGGCGCGGCGTCTGGATCTGGCGCGCACCACCGTTCAGGCCCGGCTTGACCGGCTGGAATCCTCGGGCGTGATCCGGGGCTATACCCTGCGCCTTGCCGACAGCCAGCGCGCGCCGCTTCATGCCACGGCCCTCCTCAGCATCGAGCCGCGCAGCGCGCCCGCGGTTCTGGCCCGCCTCAAATCCCTGCCCGGCGTCAAGACCGTTCACACCACGTCGGGCCGGTTCGATCTGATCGTCGGGCTGGAAGCCAACACCACCGAGGCGCTGGACGATACGCTGGACCGGATCGGCGAAACCCGGGGCGTCAAAGGCTCGGAAAGCCTGATCCACCTGTCCACCAAGCTTGATCGCAGCACCTGAGCCTTAACCGCTTCCACTCGCGCGCCACATTCGCTAATGGGGGCGGGACCAAGCGGAATGACCACGGGATCAGTACCATGGCGATGGAAAAGACCTTCAACGCAGCCCAGGCCGAGGGCCGCATCTACGAGGCATGGGAACAGGCCGGTGCCTTCAAGGCCGGCGCCAATGCCAAACCCGGCGCCAAGCCGTTCTGCATCATGATCCCGCCGCCCAACGTGACGGGCAGCCTGCATATGGGTCATGCCTTCAACAACACCCTGCCGGATATCCTGATCCGCTGGCACCGGATGCGCGGCGACGACACGCTGTGGCAACCGGGGCAGGATCACGCCGGCATCGCCACGCAAATGGTCGTCGAACGCAAGCTCGCCGCCGAAGGCCAGCCCTCCCGCCGCGATTTGGGCCGCGACGCCTTTCTTGAAAAGGTCTGGGAATGGAAAACCGAATCCGGCGGCACCATCATCAATCAGCTCAAGCGCCTCGGCGCGTCTTGCGATTGGTCGCGCAACGCCTTCACCATGTCCGGCGCCCCCGGCGCCCCCGCCGGTGAAGAGGGCAATTTCCACGACGCCGTGATCAAGGTGTTCGTGGACATGTACAACAAGGGGCTGATCTATCGCGGCAAGCGGCTGGTCAACTGGGATCCCCATTTCGAAACGGCGATCTCGGATCTCGAGGTCGAGAATATCGAAAATCCCGGCCATATGTGGCATTTCAAATACCCGCTGGCCGGTGGCGAAACCTATACCTATGTC
>JALQUE010000018.1 GCA_023260815.1 Roseovarius sp. | reverse complement strand
AGCCGGGGATCGCCTACGTGATTACAGGGCCGGGCCTATGCAATATCATGACGCCGATCGGGCAGGCCTATTCGGATAGTGTGCCGATGCTGGTGATTTCGTCCTGTCTGGACGAAACCGCGGCGCGGCGGGGACAATTGCACCAGATGAAAGATCAAGAGGGGGCGGCCCGCACGGTTTCGGACTGGTCTGAAACCGCGCTGTCGGCGCAGGCGGCTTATGATCTGATTGACCGGGCAATGACCGAGTTTGCGCTGAACCGGGCGCGGCCCAAGCACCTGTCTGTGCCGATCCGTGTCCTGCAAGGCAATGCCGACGCCGCGCCATCCGCGCCGGCCAGCCCTGCGGCACGCCCGCAATCCGCGCCGGATGTTACGGCGGCGGTTGCGGCGCTGCGCGCAGCACAGCGCCCGTTGATCGTGGCGGGGGGCGGTGCAAAAGGGGCGGCACCTGCGCTGAACCGGCTGCGCGACATGACGGGGGCCGCGACCTTCACCACCTATGCCGGACGTGGGATATTTGCGCCCGGAGCCCCCCTGAATTACGGGAATTTCCTGGCCAGACCCGGTTCGGCGGATGAGATCGCCAAAGCGGATGTGGTTCTGGCCATCGGCACCGAGTTGAGTCAGGTGGATCTGTGGCGCGATCATCTGGGCCACACGGGCAAGATGATCCGCGTTGATATCGATGCCGAGGTTCTGTCGGACATGTCCAGCGCCGAAATTGCGCTTGCGGGCGATGCGGCGGCGGTGGCCGATGCGCTGTGCGCGGCGCTGGATGGCCCCGTGCCGTCGCTTTGGACGCAGTCTGAAGTCGACGCAGCGCGGGATCGGTGGCGGCGCGAAGTGGAGGGGCAATTGCCGGGGATCGGTGCGATCTGTGACGCGCTGCGCGCCTGCCTGCCCAAAGATACGGTGATCTTTTCCGACATGACGCAATTCGCCTATAACGCCAACGAAATCTGGGAGTTGGAGGCGCCGGGGCTGTGGCATCATCCAAGCGGTTTCGGCACGTTGGGCTATGCCCTGCCCGCAGCGATTGGTGGGGCCGTGGCGCGACCGGGCTTGCCGACCATGTGCGTGGCGGGCGATTACGGCTTTCAGTATACGCTGCCTGAACTGGGTGTGGCGGTGGAACTGGGTCTGCCTTTGCCGATCCTGTTGTGGGATAATGGCAAGCTCAAGGAAATCGAAGACAGTATGGTGCGCTCGCAGATCGCGCCAAATGCCGTTGTGGCGCGCAATCCCGATTTCTGTGCCCTTGCGCGGGCCTATGGCGCAGATGCCGCAGAGCCGAAAAGCCTGACGGAATTGACGGCGGCACTCACGGCGGCGTTCGCGGCAAGCGGTCCGACGGTGATCCGGGTCACGCCCGATCTGGTCTGAAGGCCAAAGGGCCCCGCGCGTCTGGCGCGGGGCTGCGTGTCAGCGGATCAATCCCAGCAACTGACCAGCACGGTCATACCGGCGGTTTGACTGGTCAGCGCCTCTGGTGCCATCTGGCCGATCTCGGAGGTGGCCGTCGGCGTGATGCCCGCATCTTGCAAAAGCCGTTTCAGAACGGCCCCGTCTGCCGCAAAGCTGACGCCCTCGGGCAGCCTGCGATCGCCGTTGGAGTGCGGCAGAAGCATTCCCAGGACCGCGCCGCCCGCATCGACCACCGGCCCGCCGGCATCGCCGTCAAGGGCGTTGAGAGACAGGCGCTTGATCTCGTCCTCGCCGTTCAGGCCCTGCAAATCCTCTAGCTGTCCGAAGGTCAGCGTGGGTGCCCCCAGAACGCCGCCATAGGAATATCCCGCCACCGCGATATCCGACCGCAAACGGGGGATCGCCTGCTGAAAGGCGGCGATGGCCACCGGCGCCAGACGTTCCAGCGGGCGCAGAACCGCGATCCCCAGCCCCTCGTCGCGGGTTGCGACCTCGGCTTCGTGATCGTCGTCGATGGTGATGCGGCGGCACCCATTCACCACGTCGGCGGTGGTCAGCACCGCGCCGTTGCGATCCACATAAAAGCCCGAACGATTGAGCCTGGGCTTGCGGATTTCCAGCCCCGAGACAAGGTCGATGCCCTGCATCGCGTCGCTGCCCTCGGCCGGATCCAGAACGCCGTCAAGCCGGGCAAAGCTGTCCTGCATGCGTCCCAGAAGGCGGGTGCGCCGTTCCTCGTCGCCGGCGGGCCAGACAAGGGTGAAGCCCTTGATCTCGCCGTCCTGCAGCCAGGCCTGCGTGTGTGAGATGCTGAGTGCGCCTTCGCCGATCAGCGTAAAGGCATCGGTTTCAAGGGTGCGCGGCCCGGTTTCGGGGACGATTTCAAGGGTTTGCATGATGTCGTAGAGGCCCGCCAACGTGGCTTCGGTGCCGGTCTGGCTGATCAGCAGCACCCGCGCGTCGATATCCGCCTTGGCGGCGTAATGGACAAAGGGCGGCTCGTACCTGTCGAAGGCGACCAGCTCGGTGGGCATCTCAATCTCGATTCCGGCGGCGTCGTCGCGCACCGTCTGCAGGCCCAGACCGTCCAGGACGGCATTGTATTGGTTCAACAATTCGGCGCGTTGACGGGTGGTCAGGATGCCCGTGATGTCATGGCCATTCGCCGCTTGCCAGTCCGCCATCGAGGACCGCGTCCCGCGCCCGAAAGCCGCGTCGATCGGTCCTGTGTAGAAGCCGGCCCACCGCAGGGCCTCTTGTAGGGCGGCCCTTTCGTCGCGGGTCAACAGGCTTTCGCTGGAACGTGCCTCGGCAGGGGTTTCGTCGGCGGGCTCGATGATTGGGGTTTCTTCGGGGGCGGTCAGTGCCAAGGCGGTGTCCGATGACATGATCGGGTCCACATTCTCGAGAGCGGGACGATCAAGTGCGTTGGTTCCGATGGGCCAGAACTGCTGCTGATAATCCGAACTGCGCGCGATATAGCTGTCGCGCGGGATCATCCCCTGTGCCCGAAGGCCGCGCAAGACCTGCTCTGCCCCGTCCACCGTGTAGGGGCCAAGGGCAATGGCATACCACCCGGCACCGAGCGAGAAGCCGTGGACGTCATCAAGCTGGGTGTTGTAGGCGCGTATCCGGTCGCTGGCCGCGGAGAGGCTGGGTTGCGCTTCGATCTGCACCCAGACTGTATCGCCCTGTTGCGCGCGTGCTGCGGGAGCAGCCATCACGATTACATATAGCATTACCGAAAAAAAACGCGTCATCAAAGCCACTTGCTCTTGTCCTGTCCTGGTTCGCCCCGGTTGTTTCGTCTTTTAGCAAAAATAGGCCGCCATGCACCCAAAATAATGGCGCGTCCCGCAATTGACCCTGCCGTGCCGTGGCCGTAGGTAAGAACGGCGATTTCAGGGGCCAGCCGGGAGGCGACCATGGTGAAACAGACAGGCAAGCCACGCAGTTTTCAGGAGGTCATCCTGCGGCTGCAAGCCTATTGGGCAGAGCAGGGCTGCGCGATGATGCAGCCCTATGACATGGAAGTCGGGGCAGGCACCTTCCATCCGGCGACGACCCTGCGGTCCCTTGGCAGCAAACCTTGGGCGGCGGCCTATGTGCAGCCCTCGCGGCGGCCCACGGACGGGCGCTATGGCGAGAACCCGAACCGCCTTCAGCATTACTATCAATATCAGGTGCTCATCAAACCAAGCCCGCCGAACCTGCAGGCGCTTTATCTGGGCAGCCTCGAGGCGATCGGCATCGATATGGCGCTGCACGACATCCGTTTTGTCGAAGATGACTGGGAAAGCCCCACGCTGGGCGCCTGGGGGCTGGGCTGGG
>JALQUE010000419.1 GCA_023260815.1 Roseovarius sp. | reverse complement strand
ATAGGCCACGACGCCCTCGAAGCCCGCGCCGCAATGCAGGGTGATCCATTCCCCGAACCAGAACGGCAGATCGGCGGCCTTGTCGGCGTGGGGGGTGGCCCAGTCGAGATAGATCCATTCCGCGACCACCAGCACCGCGAGCATCTGCTCGTAGCGTCCGGACCGGGCGGCGCGGGCCATCAGCGCCTGAAACTCGGCCGTAATGGGGACCGCGGGGGCGGGAGGATCGCTGCGCCCGCCAAGGGTGTCGATGGCGCGCAGGAAATAGGTGTTTTCCGGCCCCGAGATCAGCCCGAGGAATTGTGCGGCGGGGATCGCATCGGGCAGGCTGGGCGCATGGGCGATGGCGGATGCCAGCAGGCGCACGAAGCCTTCGATGAACAGGTGATCTTGCTGCAAATAGGCCAGCATCCGGTCCGGGGGCAGGGTGCCGTCGGCCAGAGCGTCGGTAAAGGGATGGGTGGTGGCGGCTTGCCAATCGTCGGCGGCCAGAGCGCGAAGATGGTCGGTGGGGCGCATCGGGGTGTCCTTGGCTACGGGCGGCGGCATCGGGCGGGGGGATCAGGCGGCGCTGTCGCGCAGCCGGGTCAGAAGATCGGCCTGCGCCTGCAGGGTGGCGGGATCGTCTATGGCGCGGGGCGGCGCGCTGGGCGGCGGGGGCACGGGGGTCAGCCGGTCGGGCGCCATGATGAGGATCGCATCGCCCACGCGGGCGGCCTCGGCGGGGTCATGGGTGACCATCAGCACGGTGCGCCCGGCCAGCAGGTCGCAGGCCAGATCCTGCATCTGCGACCGGGTCCGCGCATCAAGCGCCGAGAACGGCTCGTCCAGAAGGACAATCGCGCGATCCTCCATCAGGGTGCGGGCGAGCGCCACGCGCTGCCGTTGCCCGCCGGACAGTTGGCCTGGGCGTTTATGGGCATGGTCGGACAATCCCACCCGGTCCAGCACGTCGCGGGCGCGGGCATGATCGGGCGGCGTGCCGCGCAGACGCGCGCCAAGGAGGGTGTTCTCGGTCGCGTCCAGCCACGGCATCAACAGATCGCTTTGCGCCATCAGCGCCAGACGCCCGTCAAGCGGCTGGCCGTCCGAGGCCGAGATCGTCCCGTCGAAGCGTGTCACGTCATCCAGCCCCGCGATCAGCCGCAAAAGCGTGGTCTTGCCAACGCCCGACGGCCCCAGAAGGCAGGTCCAACGCCCGGCCCTGGCGTCAAGCGTCAAGGGGCCGAACACGTGTTCACTGCCGATATGGGCGGTGCCCGAGACATGCAGCGCGGGGGCTGTCATGTGGCAAGCCCCATGTCCCAGAACCCCACCTCGAGCCGGGTGGCGGTGGTGAAGCGCGAACAGAGCGAGGGCCAGCGCGGGCTGTCTTGCGGCGCATCGCCAAGCCGCCGGGCGACCGCCGTGTCGATCAGCGCGCCGACATCGTGGCAAACCTGCTGATACTCGGCGCCGGCATAGGTGGCGATCCAGTCGGCATAGGTCCGGGATGTGGCGGTGGTGGCCAGACGGGCGCCGATCTCGCCATAGCCCAGGACGCAGGGGGCCAGAGCGGCGAGAAGATCAAGGAAATCGCCGGAATGGCCCGCATCCAGCACATAGCGGGTATAGGCGATATTGGCGGGCTGTTCCTGCGCCGCGAAGAGATCGGCCTCGGTCAGGCCGGCGTCGGCACAGATGCGGACATGCAACGCGATCTCGTCATTGATGAGCGCGTTGACGGTGCCTGCGGCGAGGCGCATCTCGTCCACGGTTTCGGCCTTGGTCACCGCCAGCGCCCAGGCCCGCGAGAAGTGGATCAGGAAGATGTAATCCTGCACCAGATAGGTCAGGAACGCCGCGCGCGGCAGGCGGCCCGTGCCAAGGCCCTCGACGAAGGCGTGCTGTGCATAGGCGGGCCAGTGATCGCCCGCCGCCGCGCGCCACAGGGGGAATGTGACGCCGTAGCTCATTTTTCTGCCGACGGGTCCACAGCCAGCTCCGAGACCGGGCGGATCGTGTCGATCAGGCCCGCATCATGAAAGAATGCCTCGAAAACCCTGTAGCGCCCATGATCGAGTGCTGCGGGGCGCAGCGCAAAACGCGCAAGCGTGTCGGCCCAGGCCATTTCATTGAGGCGGTCCTGCAGATCGACGGAGGTGCCCGAGAAGATCTCCCAGCTGGTTTGGGGGTGGTTGATGATGTATTGCGTGGCCTTTTCGGTGGCACGCAGGAAGCGGGCGACGGCGTCCATGTCGACGGTATCGGGATTGGCGACGTAGATCAGTTCATCATAGGAGGGCACGCCCATTTCCTCGAGGAACATGCAGCGGCCCGCCACCTCTTCGATCTCCATCTGGTTGAGTTCGAAATTGCGGTAGGCGCCGATGACGGCATCCACCTGACCGGACATCAGCGCGGGCGAGAGCGACCAGTTCACGTTGATCAACTCGATATCGGTCATGGTCAGCCCGGCATCGCGCAGCAGGGCTGTCAACAGCGCCTCTTCGACGCCGGCGACGGAAAAGCCGATCTTGCCGCCCTTGAGGTCGGCCACGGTGTCGATCGGGCCATCCTCGAGCACCAGAAGGCAGTTGAGGGGGCTGGCGACCAGCGTGCCGACGCGGCGCAGGGGCAGGCCCTGAGCGATCTGCAGATGGAGTTGTGGCTGATAGGATATGGCCAGATCGGCCTGGCCTGCGGCGGCCATCTTGGGCGGGGCGGAGGGATCGGCGGGGGCGATCACCTCGACCTCGAGATTTTCGTCGGCGAAATAGCCGCGTTCCTGCGCCACGATGATCGGGCCGTGATTGGGGTTCACGAACCAGTCCAGAACAAGCGTCAGCTTGTCCTGTGCAATGGCGGGCGTGGCGAGCAGGAGGCACGTGGCGAAGGCGATGATGCGTGTCATGAACAGGCTCCTTGCGTGATCGCTTTGGGGTAAGAGAAGCGGTCAGCGCATCGCGACGAAGGACCGCGTGACACAGACCGGCGCAAGGGCCGATGGGCGGAACGGATGGCGTGGGTCATCTGCATCTGCGCTTCCTTTCGTGCCGGTCCCGGGGGTGAAAGAAGAGCGGTGCGCACAAGCGCCCAATGCAATCTCCGTTCCCTCCGCCGGTGCTGACCGGATCAGGTTCGATGGGTTGGTCTGCGACCTCTCAGCCCCGGAAAACCAGGGCACCCCAACGGATGGCCCTTGTGTAACAAGCCAAAGCCCCGGCGGCAAGCGGTGCGCGGCGCCGACGATGAATTTCATGTCAATTGGAGGCGTTGACGTGGCCTTAACCTCAAGGTGCGATCCTGTGCCTGTCGGAGAATGGAGCCTGACATGCAAGGATTGGTCAATCGCGCGGTGGAGCGGTTTGTGCGCGATACATACGGGCGCACCACATGGCTTGAGATCATGCGGGGCCTTGATCTTGGGTTTTCCGAGTTCGAGGCGATGCTGAACTATGACCCTGATATCACGCCGCGCCTGCTGATGGCGGTGGCGGTCGCGCTGGACAGGCCAGAGACCGATATTCTGGAGGATATCGGAACCTATCTTGTGTCACATCCGAATGCGGCAGCCGTGCGGCGCCTGTTGCGCTTTGGTGGCGATACGTTCGAGGAGGTGCTGCATTCGCTGGAGGATCTGCCGGGGCGGGCGGCGCTGGCGGTGCCGGACCTGTCTCTGCCGCCGATGGATGTGTCGGAACAGGCGGGCGGTCTGTTCTGTCTGCGGATCGGCACACGCGACAGGCCCGGCCAGGGGTATGGCCATCTGGCAGTGGGCCTGTTCCGGGCGTTGGCCGATGATTATGGCGCGCTGGTCATGTTGGATCATAAGGGCGCTGAGGCCGGTACGGAACATGTGCAGATCGAGTTTCTGAGCGCCGATCATGCCGAGGGGCGGCGGTTTTCGCTTGGAGCGGCGGGATGAGCGCGCGCGGCGGTGTCGGCCTGCCCGATCAGGCGGCTTTGGACGTGCTGTGCCCAATGCATGCGCGGATGGACAGGCAGGGGCGGATTGTGCATGCCGGCCCGATGCTGGCCAAGCTGGATAAGGGGTGTGGTCTGGCGGGACGCCGGTTTCTGGAGGTGTTCGAGGTCCGACGCCCGCGCATCCACGACCGGGTCGAGGCATTGATCGGGCGCGGCCCGGCGCGGTTGCGGCTGCGGTTGCGACAGCCCCCCGGCACCGGCCTGAAGGGCGTTCTGGTGCCGGTGCAGGGCGGAGCGGTGGTCAATCTGTCTTTCGGCATCGCCCTGCAGGAGGCCGTGCGCGATTTCGCCCTGACGGCGGGGGACTTCGCCTCGACGGATCTGGCCATCGAGATGCTGTATCTGATCGAGGCGAAATCCGCCGCGATGGAGGCGTCGCGCAAGCTGAACCTGCGGTTGCAGGGTGCGCGCATCGCCGCCGAGGAAAAGGCGTTTACCGATACGCTGACCGGACTTGGCAACCGGCGCGCGCTGGAGCCTGTGCTGACCCGGCTGATCGACACCGAGAGCGATTTCGCGCTGTTGAACCTTGATCTGGATTTCTTCAAGGCGGTGAACGACACGCTGGGGCATGCGGCGGGCGATCATGTGTTGCGGCTGGCGGCGCGCATCATGCAGGACGAAACGCGCGAGAGTGACAGGGTGCTGCGCCTTGGCGGGGATGAGTTTGTGGTGATCCTGCAAGGCCCGGGCGTGGGCGCGCGGGTGGATGACATCGCCACGCGGCTGATTGCGCGGTTGCGCGCGCCGATGATCTGGGAGGGGCGGACCTGCAGCATCTCGGCCAGTATCGGCGTGTCGCTGAGCCGGGACTATCTTGTGCAGGAGGCGGGCGCGATGATCGCTGCGATGATGGAAGATGCCGACCGCGCGCTCTATGCCGCCAAGGCCCTGGGGCGCGGGCGTCATGTGATTAACGATCCGGCGGGAGGTGTCGGGCCTATGGCCGGTTGACGGGGTCACCTTTGGACCGGGGGGTAGGTGGCGGGTGTCACGGATGTGCCCCGACCGGAGTTGGCCCGTGCGCGGCACACCGTCTGCGCCAACGAGTGCGACCGCAGCAACGTGGTTGGAAAGGAGGCTGGAAAGGAGGCTGGAAAGGAGGGTGCGTCATACGCCAGACGGCAGCGAGGGATGTTCGACCCCCGTCAGGCCTGGACGGTTGAAATGGATTTTGCCTGACAATAGGCGAGCAGGGCCGATGTCTGGGGCGACCCGGGTGCGATCGCGGCAGGATCGACGCCCACGATGGTCACGGCGGCCTGCGCTTCGTCCTGCCAGTCGAGAATCGGCGCCGCAGCCGCGACAAGACCAGGGATGAACCGCCCTTCGATGGAGGCGAACTGTCGGGCGCGGGTACGCTCGACAAGTGCGGTGATGCCGGCTTGGGTCACGTCATGGTCAAGTGACAGACCGGGTTGCTGTGACAGGCGCACAAGCTGTGTGTCCCGCACCGGAGCAATTGCGCGCGGTGGACCCCAGGCAAGGAAAACGCGGCCTGTCGCGGAATTCAGGAGGGGCAGGGTGGTCCCAAGCCCCATCGAGGTGTCGGTGGGCGTGGCGCCGCGTTCCCATCGCACGACGGTCGCGCCTTGATTGGCCCAGACGGACAGCAGTACCGTCATTCCTGTCTCAGCCGAAAGCTCGGCCAGCCCGTCGGCGGCCGAGTTCACGAAACTGTGGCGCGCAAGCGCCGCAAGCCCGAGATGCAGCGCCCCCGGGCCAAGATCATAGCGCCCGGACCGTCCCTGCTGCTTGACCAATCCCGCCCCGACGAAGGAGGCAAGGTAGCGGTGTACCTTGCTGGGCGGCATGTTGCACGCGCGGCCGATCTCGGACAGGGACTGGGCCGCTGGCTGCGTCGCCATATATGCCAGCACCTCGAGGGCGGTATCGAGGGACTTCAGCCCCGGGCCGGCGCCGTTTTCGTCAGACATCTTGAGACTCCAGCAAGGATCGCAGCGGGGCTACACTGGTTGCGACAATACCGGTTTCCGAGCGGGAAAAAAGGCATCGCACTTCGCGGCCGGTGAAGGTTGTCGTTCCGTCGATCCTGCCTTCGTAGCGAAGGGCCACGGATCGCGAGGTCCAATCCGCAAGCGTCACCTGGAGGTCGAGTCGGTCACCATCGTGCATCGGTTTGTGGAACTGGGCCGAGACATCGACCAGCCCAATGCCGATCACTCCCAATCTTTCGCACAGGGCGGCATGGCCGCCAAAGGTGCGCAAAAGCTGGTGGAACGCGGCGTCCATCCACCGGAAGGCATTGGGATAAAAGACTATTCCGGCAGGATCGCAATCCCCGAAGCTGATGTCTCTGAGAAGGGTTACAGGCATGATATTTCCATATTGAGGAATGTGTTGCGTAATATGGAAAGATAGGATATCTCAAGTCCAACGTCGAGAGGTTTTTGGGAGGGCCCCATGACACAGCTGTCCAGCGTCGAAATTCTTGGAGGGGGGCCTGCGGGGCTATACACAGCCATCCTGCTGCGTCGTCTTCTGCCTGATGTCCGCGTGCGGGTGACCGAGCAGAACCCGGAGGGGGCGACATTCGGATTTGGTGTCGTCTTTTCGGATCAGGCGCTGGAGTTTCTGCGCGCCGACGATCCCGAGACACACGACCTCATTGCGCCGCATATGGAGTGCTGGCGGAACATGACGCTCAACCTGCCCGGTGGGACGGTCACGCTGGACGGTGTCGGCTTCACATCCATCGGGCGTCTGCAGTTGATCGAGATCCTGACCGAACGGGCGCGCGCCCTTGATGTGCCGATCCGGTTCTCGCGGTCGATCACCGATCTGGATGAACTTGATGCCGATGTGATCGTCGGGGCCGACGGGCTTAATTCGGTGGTGCGATCAAGCCTTGTCGACAGGTTCGCGCCGAAATTGGAGCATTTCGGCAATCGGTTCGCATGGTTTGGCGCGACCCTTCCGTTTGACACGCTGACCCAGACCTTCATCGAAACCGAGTTTGGCCCGATGAACGCACATCACTATCGGTTTGCTCCGGATCGCAGCACCTTCATCGTCGAATGCGACGACGCGACGTTCCAGAAAGCGGGTTTCGAGGGTCTTGGAGAGGAGGAGAGCGCGGATCGTTGCAGCGCGCTTTTCGCAGAGGTTCTGAAGGGCACGAAACTGGTGACCAACAAGTCGATGTGGCGACGGTTTCCCAAGCTGTGGTGCGATACCTGGGTCGCGGGCAAGCATGTGCTGCTTGGCGATGCCGTGCATACGGCGCATTTTTCGATCGGGTCGGGCACGCGGCTTGCGCTGGAGGATGCGATGGCCCTTGTGCGGGCGCTGGAGGCGCATGCGTCTGTTGAAGAGGCGCTTGCCGCTTATCAGCGACAACGTCCGCCCATCGCACGAAAGATC
>JALQUE010000265.1 GCA_023260815.1 Roseovarius sp. | reverse complement strand
ATTTAGTATGCCAATGGTGGACCAAGAGCCAGCCAGATCCTGGCCTAACGTGTCGAGCGTGTCGACTCAAGACCAACCATGGTTCGGAGCTAGCAGCAAGATGTGCCCAGCGCCGAAGCAAAACAACGAATGCAAAGACTGCAGGAGCTGTTGGCAGCCTTCAATCTGGAATGTAACATATGCCCAGCACTAAAAAATTTGTGTCCAATAACTTCAGCGTGGATTGCACAGCACTCCACGCGGAGAATAGTGAACGCTTCGTTATGGGGGCGAAGCGACAAGCCACAAGCAGCAAGCATCAAGCTACGAGCGACAAGCTTCAAGCCACGAGCAGCAAGCAACAAGCTCGGAGCAACAAGCATCAAGCTGCAAGCCGCAAGCTACAAGCTGGCGGATCTGTGAGCCCCGATAAAGTTTCCTTGTATAGCTGTGTACGGAACAATTAAATCATCTGCAGGAACGAACTTAGATACAGCTCGTCCTTCCACTTCATCATAGTAAACTTTTTTAAAAGTTGAACCTGATAATGGTAAGTGAAATAACATAGAATCAAATTCTGGTTCATACTCTTTCATCTGATCCATGATTTGATAATTCATAAAATCTTTAACTCTATTTGCCTGATCTGTTTTTTCTGCAGGCGATCGAGGGTGGTCGTACCGCCGTCAATAATCTTTACAACCATATCAGCCATGACAAACGCCACACCGACGTGGTGTTGTTGCACTACGAAGAGATTCGAGAGCGCCGATTTGGCGGTTGGACAGCACCACGCCCTTGGGCTTGCCGGTCGTGCCGCTGGTATACAGCATCACGCAGATACTGTCGTAATCCAGCTTCTCGCGCCGGGCCTTCAGATCGGTGATGAATTCGTCATACGCCGCGCGGCCCTGCTCCTGTACATGGCTGAACTGATGCAGCTTGTGATGATCGTATTTGCGCAACCCCCTCGGGTCGATATAGATCATGTGCTCGAACTGGGTCAGCTGATCCTGCACGTCGATCACCTTGTCGACCTGCTCCTGATCCTGAACGATGGCAAAGCGCGCGCCGCAATGATCCATCACATAGGCCATCTCTTCGGCCGCCGCATCCTGGTAAAGCGGCACGGGGATCGCGCCCACCGATTGCGCCGCCACCATCGACCAATAGAAATGCGGGCGGTTGCGCCCGATGATCGCGACGAAATCACCCTCATCCACGCCAAGGTTCAACAGCCCCAGGGCCAGCGCCTCGATCTCTTTTTCAGCCTCCGCCCAGGTCCAGCATTGCCAGATGCCGAATTCCTTCTCGCGATAGGCGGGCCTGTCCGCGAACTGTTTGGCGTTACGTTGAAGAAGCGCCGGAATGGACGCAAGCCCCTCCGCCGCCGGTGACGACTGTGCCAAGTTTTTCTCCTCCCGAATGTCCGCTTTGCGAACAGCTCGCCTTGTGCCGGCGATTCCTCCGATCCCCAAAGGGTGCGCGTTTTACGCTCACGGTCAACTTTTTCGTGATCATTTCGCAATCCTTTCGAATTGTAACAACCTCACGAACAACCTTTGCCCCTGCGCCGTCCGGTGCTAGCCATTGGCAAAAGGGCGACCGATGACAGTGACACGCACCGATACAAACGCCATGACCATGGCTGGCCTGAACCTGATCCAGCAGGCCCTGTCGATCTATGATGCAGATCTGCGTCTGGCGGTATGTAACCAGCGCTTTCAGGAAATGTTCGGCCTGCCCGACCGTCTCGTGACGCCCGGCGCCGCCTTTGCCGACACGATCCGCTTTCTTGCCGAGCGCGGCGATTACGGCACTGTGGCCGATACCGGCGAATTCGTCCTGACCCGGGTCGAGCAGGCCCGCACCTTCGAGCCGCATTACATGGAGCGTACGCGCGCCAACGGCACCACCATCAGCGTCGAAGGCACCCCCCTGCCACAAGGCGGATGGGTCACCGTCTACACCGACATCACCCGCATCAAGCATCAGGAACGCCTGCTGCGCACCCGCTCCGAGGAACTCTCGGACCAGTTGCTCAGCTATTCCGAGGATCTCTCTGCCGCCAACCGCAAACTGTCCTCCACCATCACCGCGCTGGAAGAGGCCAAACGCCAGCTGACCGCCTCCGAAGCCCGCACGCGCCTGACCACCGAAATGATGCCGGCCCATATCGCCCATGTCGGCCCTGACCGACGCTATACCTACTCGAACCGTCGACTGAGCGCGGTGATGCCCGGCAGCCGCTCCGAGATCATCGGCCTGCCGATCGACGAAGCGCTTGGCCCAAGCGCCTATGCGGCCATATACCCCAAACTGGAAGAGGCGTTCCTTGGGCGGGCCTCAGTCTTCGAATTCACCCACGATCCCAGTTCGCGCCGAATTCGCGTGGCCTTCACACCGGATGACAGTCAGGGCGGGGTCTATATCCTGTCGATGGACATCACCGAGGAAACCCAGACCCGCGCCGCCCTGCAACAGACCCGCCGCCGCGAAATGGCAGCCCAACTGACCAGCGGCCTCGCCCATGATTTCTCGAACCTGCTGACGATCATCCTCGGGATGCAGTCCCGGCTGCAGCGCATGTCCCTGGGGCCACAGGCGGATGAGCTGATCACCGCGACGCTGTCAGCGGCGCGCCGCGGCGGCGGCCTGCTGAACCGGATCGCCGACATGACCGGCCCTCGGGAACATGCACCGGTTCCCACCGACCTGTCCGCGTTCCTGCGCGATCTGGAAACGCTGGCCCGCTCGACCCTGCCCGATGCGGTAGACCTCACCATCAACAACCTTGCAGGCCCAGCCGCCTTCCTGCTGGATCCCGGCATGCTGCAGGATTCGCTTCTCAACCTCGTGCTGAACGCGCGCGACGCCTGTGGCAGCCAGGGCCGGATCGAGCTGCAAACCAACTGCCTGCAAGACACATGGCTGGAATTCACCGTCCGCGACACCGGCCCCGGCTTCACCGAACAGGCCCTTGCCCATGCCCTCGATCCCTTCTTTACCACCAAGGGCGGCGAGGGGTCCGGACTGGGGCTGTCGATGGTCTATGACATGACCAAGCTGGCTGGCGGCCGCGTGACGCTGACCAATACCGGCAGCGGCGGACAGGTGACCCTGCGCCTGCCGAAACCGGCGCAGCGCGGCCGCGCTGCGGCACAGGAAGAACAGAGAGAGAAGGCGGCAGAGACCGCCGGGGAAAGCGTCGGCAAAGCCGCAAACATCGGGTGACAGTA
>JALQUE010000386.1 GCA_023260815.1 Roseovarius sp. | reverse complement strand
AGGGTCCTTGGGTCATGCTCATGGGGCTTGTTGGCGTGCTTTACGTGATGTTCGGCTGGTGGTCGGACGTGGTGGCCGAAAGCCGTGCGGGCGATCACACCCCGGTGGTGCGGATTGGCCTGCGCTATGGCTTCATCATGTTCATCATGTCCGAAGTCATGTTCTTTGCCGCATGGTTCTGGAGCTTTTTCAAGCACGCCATGTATCCGATGGGCCCCGAAAGCCCGGCGGTCGACGGTCAGTGGCCCCCCGCGGGCATCGAGACCTTCGATCCCTGGCACCTGCCGCTGATCAACACGCTGATCCTGCTGTGCTCGGGCGCGGCAGCGACATGGGCGCATCACGCGCTGGTCCATGAGAACAACCGCAAGGACATCAAGCAGGGTCTGGCCATCGCCATCGCGCTTGGCTTCATCTTCACCCTGTTCCAGATCTACGAATATACCCATGCGGGCTTCGGCTTCTCGGGGAATATCTATGGCGCCAACTTCTTCATGGCGACCGGGTTCCACGGGGCGCATGTGGTCATCGGCACGATCTTCCTGTTCGTCTGTCTGTTGCGGGCGATGCGCGGCCATTTCACCCCCGACAACCATATCGGGTTCGAGGCGGCGGCGTGGTACTGGCACTTCGTGGACGTGGTGTGGCTGTTCCTGTTCGCCTCGATCTACGTCTGGGGCGCCTGACCGGGCGAAACGCATGAGACATGCGCGGGGGCGGTTGCATTTCCGCCCCCAAGACGCAAGAAAGCAAAGCGCGCGGGCCTTCGCGCGCTTTTCCTTTTGAACGGAGCCAGGGCTTGGCACGACTTCTCTTCATCCTGATCTTCGGTGGAACCGGCATCGCCATTCTTGTCAGCCTCGGCACCTGGCAGATGGAGCGGCTGGCCTGGAAGGAAGCGATCCTTGCCGATATCGAAACCCGCATCGCCGCCGATCCCGTGGGTCTGCCCGCGTCACCCGATCCGCAGGCAGACCGCTATCTGCCGGTGCGCACAAGCGGTGTGATCGGCGACCGCGCCCTGCGGGTGCTGGTCAGCCAAAAGCAGATCGGCGCGGGCTACAGGGTGATTTCGGCGCTGGAAACGGATGGGCGGCGCATCCTTCTGGATCGCGGCTTTGTCCGGGTGAGCGAGGATATTCCCACCCCGCCCGAGGGGGCGGTGACGATCAGCGGCAACCTGCATTGGCCCGATGACCGCAACGATTCGACGCCTGAAAACGATGTGGCCGATAACACGTGGTTCGCCCGCGATCTGGATCAGATGGCGCGCGAGTTGGGCACCGAGCCGCTTCTGATGGTGGCGCGCGAGACGTCGTTTTCCGACGCTCCGGTGACGCCGCTGCCGGTGGACACGGCGGGCATTCCGAACGATCACCTTGAATATGCGATGACATGGTTTTCGCTGGCCGCGATCTGGGCCGCGATGGCCGGTTATTTTCTTTGGCGCACGCGCAAGACAGCGAAAGGCGACACGGCATGAAATATATCTCGACCCGGGGCGCCGCCCCCGTTCTGAGCTTTGAAGAGGCGATGCTGACCGGGCTGGCGCGCGATGGCGGGCTGTACCTGCCGCAGAGCATCCCGCACATGAGCTTTGCCGAGATCGCGGCGCTGGATGGCCAGAGCTATGAAGAGGTGGCGTTTCGCGTGATGCGCCCGTTCATTGGCGACGCCTTCACCGACGACGCATTCCGCGAGATCATCGCGCGGGCCTATGCAGGGTTCGGTCATGTGGCGCGCGCGCCCCTCAAGCAGTTGGACAGCGGACATTTCCTGCTCGAGTTGTTCCACGGCCCGACGCTGGCGTTCAAGGATTTCGCCATGCAGCTGATCGGCCAGATGTTCGAGGCATCCCTCAAGCGGAGCGGTCGGCGCGTGTGCATCGTGGGCGCCACCAGCGGCGACACGGGATCGGCCGCGATCGAGGCCTTCCGCGGGCTGGATGCGGTGGATGTGTTCATCCTCTATCCGCATGGCCGGGTGTCCGAAGTGCAGCGCCGCCAGATGTCCACCCCCACCGAGGCCAATGTCCATGCCCTGGCGATCGACGGGCATTTCGACGACGCGCAAGCGCGCGTGAAGGACATGTTCAACGATTTCGAGTTTCGCGATGCGGTCGGGCTGGCGGGTGTCAATTCGATCAACTGGGCGCGGGTGCTGGCGCAGGTGGTGTATTACTTCACCTCGGCCGTCAGCCTTGGTGCGCCGCATCGCGCCGTCAGTTTCACCGTGCCCACGGGCAATTTCGGCGATGTGTTCGCGGGCTATATCGCGCGGCGCATGGGCCTGCCGATCGACCGGCTTGTGGTGGCCACCAACCAGAACGACATCTTGCACCGCTGCCTGAGCGGGGGGGCCTATGTGCCCGATGGGGTGATCGCGTCGATCAGCCCGTCGATGGACATTCAGGTGAGTTCCAACTTTGAACGCGCTCTGTTCTATGCGTATGGCGAGGATGGCGCGGCGGTGGCGCAGCTGATGGACGAGCTGAAGGCCGGAGGCTTCCACGTGAGTCAGGGCGCACTCGAGGCGCTGCGCGAGGCGTTTGCCTCGGGGCGTTGCGACGAAGAGGAAACCCGCGCCACGATCCTGCAGACCTGGGCCGGCACCGGCGAGCTTTTGTGCCCGCACAGCGCCGTCGGCGTCAAGGTGGCCGAAGAGATGCGCCGCCCCGACGTGCCGATGATCACGCTGGCCACGGCCCATCCCGCCAAGTTCCCCGCCGCGGTCGAGGAGGCGTCTGGCGTGCATCCCCCCTTGCCCGAGCGCATGTCGGACCTGTATGAGCGGTCCGAACGTGTGACCCGGGTCGCCAACGACCTTGCCGCGATTGAAACACTCATCAAGGAACGGACCGCGCATTGACCGTCAACCTGACCACTCTGGACAATGGATTTCGCATCGTCACCGAGGCGATGCCCGGCCTGCAATCGGCGGCCATCGGCATCTGGGTGAACGCCGGGGCGCGCCATGAACGCGCCGAACAGAACGGCATCGCCCATTTCCTTGAACATATGGCCTTCAAGGGCACCAAGACGCGCAGCGCGCTGGCCATCGCCGAGGCGATCGAGGATGTGGGCGGGTATATCAACGCCTATACCAGCCGCGAGGTCACGGCCTATTACGCGCGCGTTCTGAAGGACGATGTGCCGCTGGCGCTGGACGTGGTGGCCGATATCCTGCGCAACCCGGTGTTCGAGGGCCGCGAGATCGAGGTCGAACGCGGCGTGATCCTGCAGGAGATCGGGCAGGCACTCGATACGCCCGACGACATCATCTTCGACTGGCTGCACGAGACCTCAGATCCCGGGCAGGCCTTCGGGCGGCCCATCCTGGGCGAGGCGCAGCATGTGCGCGCGATCACGGCCGAGCATCTG
>JALQUE010000205.1 GCA_023260815.1 Roseovarius sp. | reverse complement strand
GCCAGCGAATAGCGGATACCGCCCTTGACCGGCTCCATATGTTCGGAATGCACGCTGCGATAGCCGGTGAATGTATGGATCTGTCCACGCAGGCGAACCCCGAAGCGCACGGTATAGGTGGCGTTGCAGACGCGGATCTTTTCCTCAAGCCCGGGGGGCAGATCCATGAGCGCGACCGCCCGGTTGAACATCAGGTCCACGCTTTCGCGGAACGTCGGCTCTTTCAAATGTTGCATTCTGCATTTCCCTTTTCCGGTCCTGTCGGTCGCCCTGCAAATGCTGTGCCAGAAACACATTAAGTCATGGTGAAGGTCAGCGACTTTTTTGTCTACCCATGGGCCGGGCGATTCTTTTGCGCCTGTCGGCCCCAGCATTTCACGTCAAACCGGAAACAGTCCTTTAGGAAGTAAAAAAATGTTTCTCATCAGGCGTTTAATTCAGGAAATTTCTCTGGATTCGGCCTTAATTTCGTCACTAGGATCGCCAATGCATTAACACTCGACCGCCTGTTTTAAGCAATCGTCAAACCAAAGGTTATGCCATGTCTGGCTTGGGAATTACCCCTTTCCTCCGCAAGTCCCCCGAAACCGGCACGCGTTTTCGTCGTGCTGCGGGCACGTTCGCGTCAGGTGACGACGGAGCCATCACAATTCTTTCCCTCTTCTTGTTCATCGTCATGCTCGCCGCCGCTGGCCTGGGCATCGACACCATGCGTCACGAGATGGCGCGCACCCATATTCAAGCCACGCTCGACAGCGCGGTTCTGGCCGGTGCCGGTGCGCCCGCCGATGCCACCGCCGAGGACGTGAAAGCCATTGTCGAGGATTACTTCGACGCCGCCGGCCTGGGGGATTATCTCGATACGATCGACCCTGAAAAGGATATCGTCGCGACGCTCAATTCCAAAAGCGTGACGGCATCCGCCAACCTCAAGCTGGACACCTATCTGATGCGTCTGTCCGGCATCGACACATTGCAGGCGGGCGGCGGCTCGACCGCGGCGCTCGCCTCGCCGCGCATGGAAATCGTCCTCGCGCTTGACGTTTCTGGCTCGATGGCAGGTGAACGCCTGGAAAAAATGAAAATCGCCGCCAAACAGTTCGTGACCGATGTCATGAGCGCGTCGGATCAGGGCACCACGACAATCTCGATCGTGCCCTACAGCTGGTCGGTCACGCCCAGCGACGAAATGTTCGAGGCCCTGTCAGTGGACGTGCGTCACAACTATTCCACCTGTCTGGAGTTCGTCGACAGTGAATATCAAACCACCGCCATCGACCCCACGCGGGCCTATGGGCAGATGATCTACACATCCCTCAACGGGTCTTTCGGCAATGTCGGCATCGGCGATCCGACCATCGACCAATCGGCCAGAAACCGCAGCTGCTACACCGACGAATATTTCCGCATCCTGCCCTATGCCACCACGGTCAGCGCGCTGCATGCCAAGATCGACAGCCTCAAGGCGGCGGGCAGTACATCTGCGGATATCGGGATGAAATGGGCGGCGGGTCTGCTTGATCCGGCCTTCGCCCCGGTGGTCGATCACCTTCAGCAGGAGCGGACAACCACCGACGCCGACGGCAAACTTGTCACGTATAATATCGTCGATCCCGATCTCGAACACGTGCCCGCCCTCTATTCCACCGGTCAGGTTCTCAAGATCGTGATCCTTATGGGCGATGGCGCCAACGACTGGTCCTACGGCCTGACCGATCCGAACAAACTGATGGACCCGGACGTTACCGAAAACCACAGCCTACCCGATTACCGCGGCCCGGATTCGCATCTCTACAAGGTCGAATATACCGACGATGTGTTCAAATACCGGTACTACGTGTTCAATCCCAACTTCATCTCGTATCACGAATCCGGCTGTAACTGGGGCTATTGGATCTGCGTCTACGAATCCGAGGATATCACCAATTACTACCTCTATTCGACCTACTGGAACGATTACACCAATATGCTCGACGGAAGTTTGCTCAACCCGGCGCAGTTCGACGCCCTTCCGACAACGCTGCCCAACTTCAAAAGCAAGGACCGCCTCTCCTGGGAACAGGCGTGGGGCCTCATGACCCCCCTCAACTATTCGTTTGCCACGGGAGATTACGGGCCCTCCAGTATGTTCACCATGTTCGGCAACGGCAGCACCAAGCCGGAAGTCAAGGATGTCCGGATGTCCAACATCTGTGGCGCCGCCAAATCCAACGGGATCATCGTCTATAGCATCGCCTTCGACATGGGCACATTCTCCAGCGCCGCCGAGAAGCTGGAAAACTGCGCATCGTCCGAAGCGCATCACTACAACGCGACCACCGTCAACATCAGCCAGGCATTCGGCTCCATTGCCGCGAATGTCCAGAAACTGAGGCTGACGCAATGATCCGCGCGCTCTCCCAACGGCTCCGACGGTTCAGGCGCGGCGATGACGGCAACGCCACGGTCGAGTTCGTGATCATTTTCCCGGTGTTCATGATGTTCCTGGTCTTCTCGCTGGAACTCAGCTTCATCACCCTGCGTCATGCAATGCTGGAACGCGGCCTTGACCTGACGGTGCGACAGATCAGGCTGGGCTATGCCACCCCGCCCAACCATTCCACGATCAAGAACATGGTCTGCGACTTCTCGCAGCTTGGCGGCAATTGCGCCGAAAACCTCCGGCTGGAAATGAAACCGATCAATCCCCGCGCCTATGCCGGGCTCGACACCACGGCGGACTGTACGGACCGGGGTGAGCCGACCAAGCCCGTGAAACAGTTCACACCCGGTCAGCACAACCAGTTGATGATCCTTCGGGCCTGCCTGAAATACGATCCTCTGCTGCCGAATGGCGTGCTGGGCAAGGCTCTCCGCAAGGACGCCAGCGGCCAAAGCGCCGTCGTCTCGATCTCCGCATTCGTGAATGAGCCATGATCTGATGGTATATGCCCGCGTGACATCATTCCTCGCCCGCTTCCGGGACTGCGCCAAGGGCACGATCACGGTGGAAGCCGTGATCATCGTCCCGATCCTCTTCTGGGCGCTTCAGGCGACCTTCGAATTCTTCGAGATGTATCGCTACAAAAGCGTGCGCGAGAAAGCGACCTACGCGATCGTCGACCTGATCTCGCGGGAACAGGCGGCGATCGACCAACCCTTCCTCGATGGCAGCAAGCAGCTGTTTGACGACTTCACCAACGATCTGGGCGACAACCAGCTGCGTGTGACCGTCGTCACCTACAGCCTCGCCGATGATGAATACGCCGTCGTCTGGTCGCAGACCCGGGGCGAAGGACCGATGAACCCGCTCCAGACAGCCGATGTCGCCACAGCCCACGACTCGCTGCCCACCCTGGCCAACGGACGGCAGTTGATCATCGTGGAAAGCTGGTCGGATTACGAACCCGGCCTCAGCGTCGGCTTCGACAGTTCGATCCCGGTGGTGACCCGCGTGTTCACCAGCCCGCGCTTCGTGGCCCAGATCCAATGCCCAAGCTGCGCGACGGGCACCTGACGCCCGCCCGCCACAGGCTCAGCGCTTGTTTTTTTCCGTGCTGTGCGTCGCGGCGTGCTCCGCCATCAGTCCGGCCAGCACCTCGGCCATCATCCGCGCCTGAGACCCCGGCGTCACACCGCCGACGCCCACGCGCCGCGCCATGCGCCACCACAGGCCCGGCTCCCAACGGCGCGGCCCGGCATCGCAGCCCGATTTCAGCCGCAAGGTGAACCCGTTCGACGGCTTGAAGGCCAGCGCGCCGCGCTCCAGCGCCTCGATATCGGCAACCGATGCCAGCACTTCGCCTGTGCTGCTGCGCAGATCGGTGCGGGTCAGCTCCAGATGCGCCTGCGTGGCATGGCGCATCTTGTTGCTCAGCCACAGCGCCACCAGCCCCAGCACGATCAGGAACGCGGTCCATCCCGGATGCCCCGGCGGCTCGAATACTGCGACATACACCGCCAAGGCGCCCAGCGTCAGCACCGTTCCCACACCCATGATGCGCCGCGCGGGCGATGCCGCCAAAACCGCCAGAACCTCGTCCGCCATCCATCTCTCCCTGGTTGCCGATGCGGCTTAGCCCGAAACCGCCCCGGACGCGAGGGGCTTTCGCATTTGCCCCCCCTTCTCACCGCCTTGTCACCCGGCGCGCACAGCTTGCGTTCATCCACTCACAGATCGCCCCATTGCGCAGCGCGCTGCCGGCCATATCTGGTGGCACGAAAAGGAGACACCCGCCATGTCCATCAGACCGACGCTTGAAACCCGCCTCGCCCAGCCCACCATGGAGGGCGCGGGCGTCCATCTCCACCGCGCCTTCGGCTTTCACTCCCCGTCCGAACTGGACCCGTTCCTGCTGTTCGACGACTTCCGCAACGACGATCCGGCCAAATACGCCAACGGCTTCCCGTGGCATCCCCATCGCGGGATCGAGACGATCACCTATGTCCTCTCGGGCGAGGTC
>JALQUE010000144.1 GCA_023260815.1 Roseovarius sp. | reverse complement strand
GATCACCAGGGGCCGGTCGTGGTCCTGGATATCAAGGGCGAGAATTTCGCCGTCACGCGCCGCCACCGCGAAGAGCTCGGGCGCAAGGTTGCCGTCCTCAACCCCTTCGGCCTCGTCGAAGACGGACAGGATCAGTTCAACCCGCTCGACTACATCCGGCCCCATGAGCTGGCGCGCGATGTGGCCCTGGTTGCAGACGGTCTGGTCAAACCCGAACAGGGAGACGGCGCGCATTTTTCGGAAATGGCCCGCCAGCTGGTCGCGGCGGCAATCGAAGTGATCGTGACGCAGGAAGAGCCGAACCGGCGCAACCTGATCGCCGTCGCCGATCTCCTCCTGTCCGCAAACCTGGACGGCACGCTTGAGGCCTGGGCGGAAAACGGGGATCTTGTCGGCCACCGTCCTGCCCAGACCGCTGCAACCATCTTGCGCGCAGGCGACAGGGAACGCGGGTCGATTCAGACGGCGGTCTCGAAAGCTTTTGAGTGGATGCAGTCCGACAACATGCGGCACTTCCTGGCCGGGTCCAGCTTCCGCATGGATGATCTTCTTGATGATCGGGTTGATCTCTTCATCGCGGTGCCGCTCGACCAGGTGGACAAGCAAGCGATCTTCATGCGCCTGTTCATCAACCTCGTTCTGGGCACGGTCGTGCGCCAGGACGGGCGGCGCAAGGTCAAAGCTCCAATCTTACTGGTTCTCGATGAATTCGTGCGGATGGGGCGCATGGAGCAGATTATGAACATCGCCAATGTCGCCGCAGGGGCTGGTGTCGAAGCGCTGTTTGTTACCCAGGATACTGGTCAGGTCGAAAAGGCCTATGGGCCAAACGATGCCCGGTCGATCTTTGGCTCTTGCATCACCAAGCGTGTCTTCAACCTCAACGATATCGAAACCGCCGAATGGGCAGCGCGCCACCTCGGAGAAAACACTGTCTATTCTCAGCAAATTCGAGAGGGAAAGGCCCCCAACGAGGGTCGTGACTTTTCCTACTCGGAGCAACGTCAAAAGCTCATGACGGCTGAACAGATCACTGGCATGAAGGCAGACGATCTGCTGCTGTTGGTAGGCAACCGGAACCCGCTCAAGGCAAAGCAAAATGTGTATTTCAAGAGCAAGCTCTACCGGGGAAGGTTTGACCAGAACCCCCTGAGTTGAAAGTTGTGCGTTGGAATTTTGTTAAAGGTTTCGCGTTCTGAGGGAGTTAAATAGAGTTATAATAGAGTTACACCTTGGAAAATGTCCAACAACACCTTGAAACGAATAGTGTTTTCCAGAAGTCCGGTGTGTGAAATGACGAAGTTTGGTGTGTGAAATGACGAATCTGGGTGTGTGAAATGACGATAGGTTAGAAAAGTTATCCACAGGCCGTTGGTGTGTGAAATGACGACTCTTGACGATCGGTGTGTGAAATGACGATAGTGAGTCATGGTGTGTGAAATGACGAATCGTGAGCTGAGCAGAGGGTGTGTGAAATGACGAATGCACGCTCCCCGCTCCTGCCGGACCGGCATCCGCAAAAAGACCTGTTCGTTTGCGACATTGTGGACGCGGTGCCGAAGGGCGACATGGCCTCGATGGAACATCCTGTGTTTACCCTCTCGACCAAGCCGGACATGAAACCGCGACGCTACCAGAATGGTGATAATTCGATTGAGGTCTCACCGTCACGCTACGGGCTGGCCACAGTCCATGACCGTGACGTGCTGATCTACTGTATCAGTCAGTGCATGGCTGCACTCAATGAAGGCCGCAAAGTCAACCGGTCGATGCGGTTCAAGGCTCATGATTTGCTGGTGGCGACGAACCGTCAGACCTCGGGCCAAGGCTACCAGCTCTTGAAGGATGCGCTGCGACGTCTGCAAGGCACGCAGATCGAGACGAATATCCGCCAAGGTGGCAAGGAATATTTTAAAGTGTTCGGCCTGATCGAGTCCGCGGAAATCGTTCGGGAGACACGTGACGGTCGGATGCAGGATGTCGAGATCACACTGTCGGATTGGGTGTTTGATGCCATCGAGAACAATCATGTTCTGACATTGAACAAGCAGTATTTTTTCCTCCGAAAACCGCTTGAACGGCGACTCTATGAACTGGCCCGTAAGCATTGCGGCGCACAACCCAAGTGGAAGTGTGGGCTCGAACTCTTGCGCGACAAGTGCGGGTCGGGCTCAACCACGAAAGAATTCAGGCGATTGATTTCGAAGATCATCGAAGATGACGCGGTACACGACCATCTTCCCGACTACACCATGAGCATCGAAAGCGATAATGTTGTCTTTCGCCCCAAGGGGGCTGAGGCGGTGATCGCCCCCTCCTTCCTAGCGTTGCGGTTCAGAAAACCAGATACACATGATGAGGCGCGGCGTCTTGCGCCCGGGTGGGACGTGTACGTGCTGGAAAACGAGTGGCGGTCATGGGTGCATGACAAGGCTATCGACGTGAAGGATGCCGATAAGCACTTTCTGGCCTTCTGCAATAAGCGAGGCGCATACCAGAATTAAAACGCACAAATGTGGGTTTGTGGCTTTACGCTTTCCCACTAATGTGGTGAGATGGACTCATGATCATATCTTTCCTGAACCAAAAAGGCGGCGTCGGCAAAACCACCCTATCGGTGAACGTGGCGGGCTGTCTGGCACGCCAAGGCCACCGGGTGCTTCTGATCGACGCTGACAAGCAAGGCTCGGCCACAACATGGGCAAGTCTGCGCGAAGATGCGCCCTTCCAGGTTGTCAGCATGGCACGGGCCAACATGGCGCGGGACGCGCTAAAGCTTGCCCAAGACTATACTCACACCATCATCGACGGCCCGCCGCACGCGGAGGAGATTGCCCGATCTTGTATTGTTGCATCGGACTTTGTGGCGTTGCCCATCGAACCGTCCGGTCTCTCGACGTGGGCATCTGACCTGACAGTGCGTCAAGTCAAAGAAGCGCAGGAATTCAAGCCTTCCCTCAAATGTGGGTTTGTGGTTTCCCGCAAAATAGGGAAAACTGTCATAGGGCGAGATATTCGCAACATGGCTGCCGAGGCGGGTTTGCCAATCCTAGCAAGTGAGATCGAGCAACGGGTGGCCTTCGCTGAAGGTATGACCATGGGGCAAACGATTTTCGAGTGGGCTGGCGATAGCAATGCGGCCCGCGAGATCAACCAACTAACGAAAGAGATTGAGCGGTATGTCGAAGAAGACATTTTCGGCGGCTCCGAAGCCGAAGCAGCAGCCAACGGATGACCAAATCCTCGCGTTTGAACGTGGTGGAGCAGGGCATGACACAACACGGGCAGACAAGCCGGTCGCGAAGACCATGCCGGATGAGCCGACCAAGCGCCTGAGCCTTGATCTTCCGGCGAGCCTGCACACGCGATTCAAAACGGCGTGCAGTGCGACGGATCGGAAAATGGTAGGTGAACTCCAAGCCTTCATTGAACAGCGCACGCAAGAATTGGAAGAGGATGCGGGCATAACCCGCAAATGAACAAAAGCACAAATGTGGGTTTGTGTGAAATATTGCGCAGGCGGGATTTGTGGCTTAAAAACAAAGGGGAGGGCGGCGGCGCAAGAAACGTCACCGCATGATGAGAATGCATGCAGAGCTGAGAACGAGAGAAGCCCTTGGGCCATTCGGCCCAGTCGAGGAAAAGAACGCACCAGACGTGTTGTACACGGCGGGTGATACCGCGCTTTTGACCGAAGGCTCGCGCGTGGCGATTGTCGGCTCAAGAAAAGCCACCCCGGACGGCATCAAACGAGCACAGGCTGTCACTCGTGCCTTGGTGCAGCAGGGTATCATTGTCGTCAGCGGCCTAGCCGAAGGCATCGACACAGTGGCGCATAGAACTGCGATAGAAGAGGGCGGGCGCACTATAGCTGTGCTCGGCACGCCCTTATCCAAGGCGTACCCGGCCACGAATGCCGGTCTACTTGAAGAGATCAAGCGTGATCACCTAGCGATTTCCCAGTTTCCCGAAGGTTATCCAGGCAAGAGCGAGAATTTCCCGCGCCGCAACCGGACGATGGCGCTCATCTGCGATGCTACCATCGTGATCGAAGCAAGCGAGAAGAGCGGGACCCGCCACCAGGGATGGGAAGCTATCCGGCTTGGCCGCGATCTCTACCTGCTTGAGAACGTCGCAACCAATCCGAACCTAACTTGGCCGAAGCAGCTCATCGAGTACGGAGCACAAATCCTGCGCCGTGAAGACCTACCCGATATCTTGCTCGATATTCCGAACTACACTGCTGGGGGCGTTCGTGCCTTCGAGCTATGAGTATGGCACCTTCGCCAACTATTCCCCACGCGGTAGCTCGGAGCTGTCTGTAACCTCCCGAAAAGCCTGTGGCGCGATCAAGGCTGGCCGGGTCAATGTCATCGCCTCGACCGTTCCGCACCTGCAAGACTCGAAGGCGGACGCTCTGCGGCCTTTTCTCGGGCCTGATGTCACCTTGGTGCCGGTACCGCGCTCGGCGCCACTCCCCGATGGGGCGCTTTGGCCTGCCAAGGTGATCTGCGACGTGTTGCACGAGCACGGGTTCGGCCAAGATGTACAAACCTATCTGAAAAGAACGAGGGCTATACCGCGTTCGTCAAATTCACCGGCGGCGGAAAGACCACTTGTCCCTATTCACCTGGAAAGCATCGAGGCAGAGAGACCATTCTTCGTGCCGAACAAGATCACCATCGTGGATGATGTTCTGACCATGGGACGGACAAGCTTTGCTTGCGCGGAACTCATTCGGGCTGTCTGCCCGGACGCAGAAATTCGTATTTTTGCAATGATCCGGACGCAAGGCCTGCAAGAAGACATTGAGAAAATTGTTGATCCGGCCATAGGCACCATCATTGGCTACCCATCCGGCAAGACCCACCGTGACCCATAAATGAAAAGATGTGGGTTTGTGGGTATGTGGCGGAAATGGGAATTGAGTTATAAAGACAAATTACGAAAGATGATCACAGACTGACTGACAATAGGCATAGATGCTGAATAACCATAAACAATTCCTGGCATGGAGACGGCAGGTCTTTGTCCGCAATCCACATCGAGATCTGAATGCTCTTTACACTGGGCTTAAGCAGAGAAGCGGCGTTTACTTGATCGGCTGCGCGGAGGAGATTGTCTACATAGGGCAGTCATGGGACCTGACGGAGCGACCAATTGATAGCTTGGGCCGTTTCTACCACCGTGTTTCTGACGTCTCACTGCCGTGGTCTCTCGCTCTGGCACCCTGCCCACCTGACGAGATGCACGAAAGGGAAAGCACGGCCATCCGTTCCTTCGCCCCGAAGTTCAACACATCAATCCCAAGCATCCCTGCGAGCGAGGGACGGATGCCAGAGATTATCGGCTACGCTGCTGTCTTTCAGGATCAGCTCAGTGCAGGCGGGGCTTTTGACGAGAAAAACCTTCGTCGGCAAATGGAGCGCGCAGCTGAAAACCCTTCACCACCTTGGCGGCAGGGAAAACAACGGAGGAAAACCGGGAAGCGCGAGCCGAGGCCCGAGTTGCAGCCGCTTGATCCTCCAACGCAGCTGACGGGAGACTCGCTTCGAGAAGCGTGGCAGCGCTACGGCGTCCCGTCTGATGGAGCTTTGATCTATCCGATCAATCTCTGCGATGATGGCTCAGTCGTGACCCGTGACGGAGAGATTATCGGTACATGGTCGATGGACCAGTACGAAGCACCTTCGTTTACGCCAGACGATGCGATTATTCCCTTATTCGAAGCACCTTTGGTCGGCCTTCTATGCATGCGCATACGCGAATGGCACGAAAGCAAAACTGGCGAGAAGCTATAGAGCTATGGCTACGCCCCCGCTCTGTTCACAACCATCTCCATGAAGCAACAGACAGGAAATTCAGTAATGAAACCGCAGTTGTGCAATCTCTAGGCTCTGGCCGTCGCCAGTACCACTAACCCGGTAGACCATTCGATCTTCCTGAGAAATCCGCCGTGACCACCAGCCGGTCAGATCTCCCTTCAAAGGTTCCGGCTTGCCGGTTCCTTTGAAGGGGGTCCGCTTGCATTGCTTGATCAGCTCGTTGATCCGGTCACGTACCTTGTCGTTGGTGCTGACCCAGTACTGATAATCTTCCCAGGCCTGATCGGAAAAAACCAGCTTCACTCGGTAAGCTCACGCTCTTCGCCAGTTCCAGCATCGAGTTGCGCGATTGACGCGCGCAAGCGGGATGCGTTTTTCGGTGTGGACAAGAGGTGCAGCGTCTCGTTGACGGCGTTCCAGGTTTCCAAGGATACAACCACGACGGACTCACCTTTTTTGCGCGTCACAACAATTTCCTGCTTGTCGTGGATCGCTCGATCCATGACGCCCTTCAGTTGAGCTCGTGCGTCTGAGTAGGTCATAACATCCATGTCGACTCTCCTTTGCTTCCCTCTATATGTACAATATTAAGTACAAGTAAAGGGATGGTACGAAGGCGGCAGTCAATTTCATGGAGAATTTACGAAAGAGAAAGGGCTCACATGGATGACATCGTTACCCGCCCCGCAGAGGAAATTTCTCGCGAGGAACTTTACGAACTGGTCTGGCAGACCCCCATGAGCAAGCTTGGTGCCCAACTCGCGACGAACGGGCCAGGCTTGGCCGCTCTTTGTCGAAAGCGCCAAATTCCTACGCCACCCTTGGGCTACTGGCAGAAAAAGGCCGTTGGCCGTGCTCCTGAAATGCCTCTTTTGCCGTCATTCGAACCGCCCCAAAAGACCTCCCCTTCAATCAAGCCAGCGCGGGGCAGTGGTAAACCGCAAGTACCTGCGTCCGTCCCATCTCGCGACGCTGAGTCCGTTGCGGAACTACCACCCTTCGATGAAGACGACGAAAGCCTTGACCATATGCGAGCGCTGCACCCGAAGGTGAAGGCATGGGTCGCAGAGCACCGTCAGCTACAGGAGAGCCGTCGAGCGGAAAACCGGCAACGGTCGCGCGACTTTTGGGGAGGATCACTTCCTCATATCAGCGACCTCACTGCGCGTGACCGATATCGCTTCAGGGTGACAAGCACCCTGTTTCGCGCGATTGAGAAGCAAGGGGGACAGATCGGCGAAGCCAAGCTTACAGGCAAGGTGACGTTCCTTGTCAACGAGCAAGAGCTCAAGTGCGTAATCGCTGAGAAAATGTCGAGGGCGACAAAGATCATGGAGGGGGCAGGGAAGTGGACGGCCTTTCCCCATCACCACCAAACAGGCCTTGTTTCCTCTGGTTTCCTGCGCGTGAGGTTCGACACTTATGTCAATGGTCGTAATCGCGACTGGATTGAAACGTCCAAGAAGAAAATGGCGATTATCCAGCCCGATATCGTTAGCGCGATTATCGCGGCAGAGCCACTTTTGGCAGAGGCCGCGCGAGAGCGTGAGGAGCGACATCGCCGCTATGAGCAAGAGCAAGCAGAACGTCGTGAGCGCCAAATGACCTGAGACCCTGAACCTCCTCCAGTTTTGTGTAGAGTCCGTCGCAACGAGGAGACGGACGAATGAAGCGATCACGATTCACAGAAGAGCAGATCATTTGCATTTTGCGCGAGCAGGAAGCTGGGATGAAGACGGCGGATGTCTGCCGCAAGCACGGCATCGCGGAAGCGACCTTCTACAAATACAAGGCCAAGTTCGGTGGTCTGGACGTGTCGGATGTCCGCAAGTTGAAGGCTCTGGAAGACGAGAATGCCAAACTGAAGAGACTGCTGGCCGAGACGATGCTCGACAACGCCATGCTGAAGGATGTCGCCGCAAAAAAATGGTGACGCCCGGCGCGAAGCGGGAGGCAGCGGTTCACCTGTGCGCGACGCACGGCGTGAGCCAACGTCGGGCGTGCGAAGTGTTGCAGGTTGATCGGTCGAGTGTCCGATACCAGAGTATCCGGCGGGATGATGCGGATCTGCGAGACGCGATGAAGAAGGTTGCCGGTGAACGTCGGCGCTTCGGCTATCGACGCATTCACATCATGCTGGAACGGCAGGGCATTGTCATGAACCAGAAGAAGCTGAGACGCCTTTATCGAGAGGAGAAGCTTCAGGTCCGCAAACGTGGTGGCAGGAAACGGGCTTTGGGCACCAGACGGCCAATGCTTTTGCCCAGCAGGTCAAATGAGCGCTGGAGCCTGGACTTCGTGTCGGACGCCTTCACGGACGGTCGCCGCTTCCGGGTTCTGGCGGTGGTCGATGACTACAGCCGCGAATGCTTGGCGCTGGTGGCGGACACGTCGCTATCCGGGCTGCGGGTCACCCGTGAACTTGATGCCCTGGTTCGGACGCGGGGCAAGCCGATGACCGTGGTTTCTGACAATGGCACCGAGCTGACCAGCATGGCCGTTCTCAAATGGTGCCAGGAGACTGGTGTTGACTGGCACTACATCCAACCCGGCAAGCCGATGCAAAACGGCCTTGTCGAGAGCTTCAACGGCAGCTTTCGAGACGAATGCCTGAACGAGGCGCTGTTCTCATCGCTCACCGAGGCCCGATCTAAAATTACAGCATGGAAGGAGGACTACAATCGAAACAGACCACACTCATCCCTGGGCAATCTCACGCCCGACGAATTCGCCATGAAAATGGCATTGCAAAAACAGGCCGCATGAGGCCAGAAATGAACCTTCGGACTCCGCGCTGAGGTGGAAGAAACTTGGGTCTCAGGTCAATGCCCCAAAGGCCGAACCTGCCTGCATCCTCTGATATATTCGGTTCTGGGGAGAAATATGGATAAACAGCATACTCATCGCCATGGCCATCAATCACAGATATCAGGTTTTCCACTCTGATAGTCATTCCGATTTGAGAGATATAAATTTGGCCAAAATGATTGTCGCCTTGCTCGTACGGAGAGTTTACCCAGCGTCGTCGCTCACTCCACCAAAGTAAAAAACCATCCCTCAATTGGGGATACAGATTTTGCCTCCTTGGATTGGAATCAATGCGGCTCTGCGTATCGACGTGCAAATCTGATAGGCCTAGAACATGCTGCTTAGCATCATACCAAAATGGGCCATAGAAATCGCCGCCGCCGCTGTCAGTGCCCGCCTCTCGCGCTCTGTCCGCACGAATAATGCCGCGTATGTCAGTGCGACGAGAGGCAGGGTCTGCAAAGGCTAACTTTAGCGCCTTCCGCAAGGTGAGATTGTTTATTGGCAAAGCAAATCCTAACTTTTCAAACTTCCTCAAGTAAGGAGCCAAAGCCTGTTTCGATCAAGAAACTTCTCGTTCTCTAAGAACACTTGTCCTGTCGTGGCGTGCAATCCTTCATGCGAGCTTTTAGTTAGAAGCTCGCATGGCGGGTGCGGGGCCCACTAGGTTAGCGCTGAGGATGGACCTGCCGTTCTGACACACCGATGTGGAAGCCGGTGGCATCTAGGCACCGCGAAATAATGGTGTTAATTTCCACCCAGAAGTGAC
>JALQUE010000124.1 GCA_023260815.1 Roseovarius sp. | reverse complement strand
GCTCAGGATATCGCCACGGTCGAGCTTGCGGGCCGTGACAGGGTTGTGCGCCCCGTCTGTATTGATGCCTGACTGGAACCAGACCCACGTGTCGCGGTATTCGGCATCCGGAAAGCTTTTGGCGATTTCCAGTTCCATCGCGTCGCGGCCGGCCATGGCCACGTCGATCTCGCGCGCGCCGACCTTGACGGCATCACGGATTGCATAGCCCCCCACGTCGGCCACCCGCGCGCCTTCGCGGATCAGGGCGATCTCGGCGGGGGATTTCCACAGACGCTGGCGCATCGTGGCGGGGGCGACATCGACCATGGTCAGCGGCTTGAGGAAGTCTTCAAGCTTGTCACGCTGTTGCAGGGTCAGGTGATCGCCCTCATAGCCGACAACCTTGTTTTCCCCCGTAACCGACAGGATCGCGCGCCAGAAATTGTCGCGTTGCCAATCCGTGTAGGTGATGTTGTCGCCATGGCAGCGCCGCCACGGCTGCCCTGCGTCGATACCGGCGCTGATCGTGACGCAGTCGCTGTCGGTCACCACAAGCCCGTAGGGCCGGCCAAACGCGCAGTACAGAAAGCCGCTGTAATAAGCGATGTTGTGCATGGATGTCAGCACAACCGCCTGCGCACCGGCATCCTCCATGATCTGGCGCAGCTCCTTGAGACGCGCCTCATACTCGATTTCGGCAAAGGGCAGCTTTGCCTTTTCGCCGTTGTGGAAACGATACATTTCAGGACGTGCAGTCATATCGACCCTCCTTCGAAAGAAAGGTCCCGGCGTTCAGGACTGTTGGGACATGCGGCCCTATGAGGCGACGCCATCGCCCCGACCGTGTCCCTTCCTTGCCGATCCCGTGGATTCTGGCAAGATGGTTTGCGACACCCTTAAGGGAAATTACCGACCATGAGCAAAAAACCGGGGCCAACCAACCTGATCACCGACGTGCCCGGCCTGCTGGTGGGCAATGCCGTGGACGAACACATCAAGACAGGTGCAACCGTTCTTCTGGGCGAGGTGCCGTTCACGGCGGGAGTTCATGTGATGGGCGGTGCGCCCGGAGCCAAGGAGACAGACCTTCTGGCGCCGGACAAGACGGTAACCGAGGTCGATGCGCTGGTGCTGTCGGGTGGGTCCGCCTTCGGGCTGGATGCGGCCTCGGGGGTGGCGGATGCGTTGCGGGCCGCCGGGCGCGGTTTCGCGGTGGGCGATCAGCGCGTGCCGATCGTACCCGCGGCCATCATTTTCGACCTGTTGAACGGGGGTGACAAGGATTGGCCTGAAAACCCCTACAAACGACTGGGGATGGAGGCGCTGGCGCAGGTGGGCAAGATGTTCGATATCGGCACGGCCGGTGCGGGCATGGGGGCCACGACCGCGACGCTGAAGGGGGGGCTGGGCTCGGCCTCGGTGGTCTTGCCGTCGGGGCATGTGGTCGGTGCGCTGGTGGTGGTGAACGCGCTTGGGTCCGCAACCGTCGGCGACGGGCCGCATTTCTGGGCCGCCCCTTTTGAAATGAGCGCAGAGTTCGGGGGGCTGGGGCCAGCCGCACATTACCCCGATACGCTCATACCGCGGACCAAGCTGTCACAACATGCCAATACCACGATTGGTATCGTCGCCACCGATGCCGCCCTGAGCAAGGCGCAATGTACACGGCTGGCCACGGCGGCGCATGACGGGCTGGCGCGGGCGCTGGTGCCTTCCCATACGCCGATGGATGGCGATCTTGTCTTTGCCGCAGCGACAGGCGCACGGCCCATTGACGACCCTTTGACCGAGACGCTGGCGCTTGGCCATGCGGCGGCCACCTGTATGGCCCGTGCGATCGCCCGTGCGGTATATGCGGCGACGCCTGCGCCCGGCGATACACTGCCCTGTTGGTCCTCGCTTAGCCGGTGAGTGCGGCGACCATCTGGCTTGCGGGATCGGTCAGCGCGTCGATCACATCAAAATGATGACGCCCCTGTGCCACATGGTGCCCGCAACCCCAGGCCCTGGCCAACCAACGCGCCTGATCAATAAAGACCGGCCGTTCATCGGCCCCCACCCAGACTGTGACGCCGACATGGTCCAGAGGCTGCATCAGCACCGGGCTTTCGGCCTCGGCGGCGGGCATATCCAAGTCGAACTGTTCGTTCATCGACGTGCGGAGCAGCGGGCGCAGATCCGAGACCGGCGAGATCGGCACCGCGCGCAACAGACGCTTGGCGGTGGCGTCTGGCAAGACACCCTCGACGCACACGCGCGCCACCAGATGCCCCCCCGCGGAATGGCCCGCCAGCACGATCGGGCCGGGGATTTCGGAGGCGGCCATTTCGGTGGCGCGGGCGATCTGGCGGGTGATGTCGGCGATCCGCACATCGGGGCAAAGATCATAGGAGGGCATGGCCATCGCCCAGCCTTGGGCCAGCGGCCCTGCGGCCAGATGCGACCAGAAGGACCGATCAAATTTCAGCCAGTAGCCGCCATGTACAAAGATGCACAGACCGGCGGGCGCGCCCTTGGGCAAAAACAAGTCATAGGCCTGACGCGGCGTCCTGCCATAAGGCAGGCCAAGGCGGGCATGACCGGTATTTGAAAGTTCTTCGCGGAAAGCGGTCGCCTGAGCCATCCATCGCGGGGGATACCCCTCGGCCCGCGGGATATAGGGGGCGTTGGCATAGGCATCGTCCAGTTCCATCGCAATATCCTGCCTCTCTGTCTGGACAAGCCTAGCCCAAGATGATTTGCCTTTGCCAGACCAATCCGAAAAGGGGAAATGCCATGACCAAGACCGACCTGAAATCGCTTCTCAAGGATCCCAGCCTGCTGGCCGAGCAGGCTTATATCGGCGGAGACTGGGTGGATGGCGACAACGGCACGTTCGAGGTCACCAACCCTGCGCGGGGCGATGTGATTGCCAATGTCGCCGATCTGAGCCGGGCACAGGTGGCCAAGGCCATCGCCGATGCCGAAGCCGCCCAGAAGGAATGGGCCAGCTGGACCGGCAAGGAACGCGCGACGGTGCTGCGCAAATGGTTCGATCTGATGATGGAAAATCAGGACGATCTGGGCGTGATCCTGACCGCCGAACAGGGCAAGCCGCTGGCGGAGGCCAAAGGCGAGATCGCCTATGGCGCCAGCTTTGTGGAGTTCTTCGCCGAAGAGGCCAAGCGCATCTACGGCGAAACGATCCCCGGCCATCAGCGCGACAAGCGGATCACTGTCATCAAGCAGCCCATCGGGGTTGCCGCATCGATCACACCATGGAACTTTCCCAATGCCATGATTGCCCGCAAGGCCGCGCCGGCGCTGGCGGCGGGCTGTGCCTTTGTGGGGCGCCCGGCGACGGAAACGCCTTTGTCAGCAACGGTCATGGGCGTTCTGGCCGAGCGCGCGGGTATCCCGAAGGGCGTGTTCAACATCGTCACATCCTCCAGTGCCAGCGAGATCGGCAAGGAATTCTGCGAGAACCCCGCCGTGCGCAAACTGACCTTCACCGGCTCGACCGAAGTGGGGCGCATCCTGCTGCGGCAGGCCGCCGATCAGGTCATGAAATGCTCGATGGAGCTGGGGGGCAACGCGCCGTTCATCGTGTTCGATGACGCCGATCTGGATGCTGCCGTGGAAGGCGCGATCCTGTGCAAATTCCGCAACAACGGCCAGACCTGTGTCTGTGCCAACCGGATCTATGTGCAGGCCGGGGTCTATGACGCCTTCGCCGCCAAGCTGAAAGAGGCCGTGTCCAAGCTGAAGATAGGTGACGGACTTGAGGATGGCGTGATGCTTGGGCCGCTCATCAACGCGGATGCCATTGAAAAGGTTCAGGAACATGTGGCCGATGCCAAGGCCAAGGGGGCTGAGGTGATCCTTGGCGGGGGCGAGCCTGTGCAGGGGCCGGGATACTTCCTGCCGCCGACCATCGTGACGGGTGCGACGCAGGATATGCAGTTTGCCACCGACGAGACCTTCGGGCCGCTGGCGCCGCTGTTCAAGTTCGAGAACGAGGACGATGTGATCGCGATGGCGAACGACACGATCTTCGGGCTGGCCAGCTATTTCTACGCAAAGGACCTGAGCCGGGTCTACAAGGTGGCCGAAGCGCTGGAATACGGGATTGTCGGGGTCAATACCGGGATCATCTCGACCGAGGTGGCGCCGTTCGGGGGGGTCAAGCAATCGGGACTGGGCCGCGAGGGCAGCCATCACGGGATCGAGGATTATCTGGAGATGAAATACATCTGCATGAGCGTCTGACGCCGAATCGGGGCAAGCCTCTGGTTAACAAGGAAAAACCCGGTTCGGTATCGCGTCGGTAAAACGTCGGTATCGCGTCGGTTTCGCACATAGCCGCGCGCCTGGTTAACAGGGCGCGCGGTTTTTTGCGGGTTGGGTGATGACGGTCTCGTGCGCCGAGGGGTATCGGGGTTATGATCGCCACAGGCATATTCCGGACGCAAAGAGATTTACCCATGTCGAAATTGATGACCGCCCTTATGGCCGCCGCCCTGTTGGCCACCCCGCTTTCCGCGCAGGACCGCCCCCGAGAGATTACCGGGCAAGTGGTCTATCTTGCCAAGATCGCGCTGCCGCCTGATGCCCAAGTCACCGTCGAGGCACGCGGCGCGTTCGACACGATCCTTGGTCAAGCGCAGTTTTCCACAGATGATCGGCAGGTGCCGATCCCCTTTGCCTTCGAGGTGCCAACCGATCTGTCTGGGCAGGTCAGTGCGGTGATCCGTGTGGGCGGGCAACCGCGTTGGATCGTGCAGGATGTGCCCTTTGCCGCCGGGTCAGACCCTGTCGATCTGGGCGACATCCGGCTGGCACAGGTCACGCCGCTGGCCTTTGCGACCGAGTTCGATTGCGACGGGCAGCCGGTCTTGCTGGGGATCATCGGTGATCAGGTCGCGCTGCGCCTGCAGGGACGCGATATCGTGATGACGCAGGCAATGGCGGCCTCCGGCGCGCGCTTTGTCAGCGAAGGCG
>JALQUE010000072.1 GCA_023260815.1 Roseovarius sp. | reverse complement strand
GCCAGCGCGCCGTGGCCTGCCAGCAGATGCACCACCAGCCCGCCAAACACGCCAAGGCCCACCGCCGTCAGCGTCTTGGCGATGGCGAACTCCAGATCCAGCATGCCCGCCGTCAGCACGAACATCGACGGGTCCATGATCGGCGAGGCGAGCCAGAAGGCCATGACCGCCGAAAGCGGCACACCCATGGCCAGAAGGGCGGCGATCAGGGGGATCACGCCGCAGGAGCAAAACGGCGACAGTCCCCCGGCCAGTGCCGCAAGCCCGATCATCACCACCGGCGCGCCGGTGAAGGCGCGGGCGATCAGGTTGTCGGCGCCGGTGGCCCCGGCCCAAGCGGCCACGCCGATCGACAGGATCAGGAAGGGCGCGGTTTTGAGCAGGGATTGCGCGGTGAACATCGCGCTGTCACTGGCCTGACCGGGATCGACCACCGCCAGACCCGCAAGGATGAGCAGAGTGGCGAGCCAGACCTTCTGATTGCGCCAAAGGCTGCGTATCCGGTCAAGCGGGCGAGGGGCGGTTGCGCTGAGGTCTGTCATTTCGATACTTCCGGAATTGTGGTTGTTTTGGGCCGTAAAAAATCTGGATCATGCGGCGGTATCCGTAGACCGGATGCTGACACCGGTGCAGCATTCGGAGGTCAGGAAGGCCAGCACACGCTGCATCGCGGGATAATCCACGCGATTGAACACCTCGCGGCCGCGCTTGTCCTGCACAACCAGCCCGGCATCCACGAGGCTGGACAGATGATGCGCAAGGGTCGAGGGCGCAAGGCCAAGATGATCGCCGATATCGCCCACCCGCAGCCCGTCGTCACCGGCCTTGACCAGAAGGCGGAAGATCGACAGGCGGGCATCGTGGCCCAATGCGGCAAGGGCGCGGGCATGGGGGCTGGTAGGTGTCATGGCTGCAAAAGAAACCAGAAAACCGGTTTTGTAAAGTCTTTTGTCGCAAGCGGATTGCGGGGCGTGCGTTTGTCATGAAAGTTTCATGTGCAAAGCCAGAGTAATTCTATTATTCACGAAATATGGAAAAACAGATTCTCTCTCGACTTGACGTGTTGTCCCATCCAGGCCGCATGTCGGTGTTTCGCCTGCTGATGCGGCGGTATCCCGATGCGGTGCCCGCCGGTGAGGTGGCGCGCGCGCTGGATATCAAGCCCTCGACGCTGTCGGTCTATCTGTCGGCGTTGTCGGCGGCGGGATTGGCCGGGCAGCGGCGCGAAGGCACCTCGTTGCTTTACACCGCACGGACCGAGGCGGTCGGAGAGATCGTGGAGTTCCTGTTCAACGATTGCTGCCGTGGGCGCCCTGAAGCCTGCGTAACCCTTCCCGGAGCTTCTGAAAAAGGTATGCCCGCCATGTCCGACCGCAAATACAACGTGCTGTTCATCTGCACAGGCAATTCCGCCCGGTCCATCTTTGCCGAAACGCTGCTGGGCGCCGAGGCCGGGGACCGGTTCAACGTCCATTCGGCGGGCACGCGTCCGCAATCCGAGTTGAACCCCTTCGCGCTGGAGGTGTTGCAGGCCAAGGGCCATGACGTGTCCGGCCTGCGCGCCAAGAACGTGTCGGAATTCACTGGGCCTGACGCGCCGGTGATGGATTTCGTGTTCACCGTCTGCAATCAGGCCGCCAACGAAGAGTGCCCGGCTTGGGAGGGCCAGCCGATCAGCGCCCATTGGGGGATGCCCGATCCGGTCAAGGCCGAAGGCACAGACGCCCAGAAAAGCCTTGCGTTCCAACAGGCTTATGGTGCGTTGCGCAACCGGATCCTGGCCTTCACGGCGCTGCCGCTTGAAACGCTGGACCGGATTTCGTTGCAGAAGGCGGTGGATGATATCGCGCGCGATACTGGCGCGGATGATGGCGCAGATGATGGCGCAGATGATGGCGCAAATGATAAGGACGAGGTGTCGGCATGACTGTTTATGCAGTGAACGGGCTTGGCCGCGTCGGCAAGCTTGCGCTACGCCCTCTGCTGGAGCGTGGCGCGCAGATCGCGTGGATCAACGATGCGGTGGGGGATGCGGAGATGCACGCCCATCTTCTGGAATTCGATACGGTGCATGGGCGGTGGGATGCCGCGTTCGGGCATGACGCGGACGGTGTCACGATCGACGGCACGCGGCTGCCCTTTGTCGGTGCGTCGCGGATCGAGGATCTGCCGCTCGAGGGGGTCGATGTGGTGATCGACTGCACCGGCGTCTTCAAGACCGAGGCGAAGCTTGCGCCCTATTTCGAGGCTGGTGTGAAGAAGGTCGTGGTGTCTGCCCCGGTCAAGGACGGGGATGCGGCCAATATCGTATACGGGGTCAACGAGGCGATATACGAGCCGGCACGCCACCGGATCGTGACGGCGGCCAGTTGCACGACC
>JALQUE010000443.1 GCA_023260815.1 Roseovarius sp. | reverse complement strand
AGTTCGAAGGCCGAGCGGGCGACGCGTTCGATTTCCGATTCGGTGTAGCGCTGGGTGTTGATGCCCACGCGCTCGTTGCCTTCTTCGAAGATGCCGCGCGGCTCGCCGAAGTAGATGCCCGAAGTCAGTTCGCGTACGATCATGATGTCCAGACCGGCAACCACGTCACGCTTCAGCGAGCTGAAGTCGGCCAGCGCGTCAAAGCACTGGGCGGGGCGCAGGTTGGCGTAAAGGTCCATTTCCTTGCGCAGACGCAGCAGGCCGCGTTCGGGCTTGAGCGAGAAATCGAGATTGTCATAGGCCGGGCCGCCCACGGCGCCCAACAGAACCGCGTCCGCCGCTTGGGCGCGGGCCATGGTGTCATCATGCAACGGCGTGCCATGCGCGTCATAGGCGACGCCGCCGACGAGATCCTCGCTGACGTCGAAGGGCATATCGCGCTTGGCGCCATACCAGTCGATGATCTTGGTGACCTCGGCCATGACTTCGGGGCCGATGCCATCGCCGGGCAGGATCAGAAGCGAGGGGTTGCTCATAGGGCGTGTCCTTTAGAATTGAGAGTTCCGCAAATCGCTATCCCGTCGCCGGGGAATGGTCAAGAAAGCCGATTGTGACCGGGCGCGTCAGGATGCGTCAGGGCACAGCGACATCCACCCAGACAAGGCGGTGGCGGCTGGCGGTTTCGACCGCGGCCAGCGCATCGCCCAAGGCAGGCCAATCAACGCCCGCGCCGTGTAATTTCAGGTCTGCCGACGGCAGGATGTAATCCACCCGCCGAGGGCCGGGACCGGGCGGAGGCCAATAGACGGTATCCAGCGCCGGATCGGTGCGGCGCTTCGGGTCAGGCGGTGGGGGCACGGCACGGCGCGGACGCGGATCCTGCATGCGGGGGTCCGACAGCAGCCCCAGAAGCGGCGCCTTGAGCCCCTCGCCTTCTGAGGGCGACAGATTGATCGCACCCAGAAGCGCAAAGCGGCCATCGGGCGCGGGACCGAAAGCGCCATCGAGATAGAGCTGCCAGAACCGTGTTTCATCATGATTGCGGCGGCCGTTACGATCTTCGGGGCCATCGAACACCGGCGACGTGGCATGAAAGGTCAGGATGTGGAACGGCCCGGTGGGCAGGATCACAGGCACAACCCAATGCCCCACGGACGACAGGCGCTGCACCGCTTGCGCCTGCGGCGAGGGAAAGGGCGCGTCGTTCCACACCGGCAGCAAGGCACCCGGAAGATCCACCCAGAGCAGGCCCGAGAAGTCCTGCACCTTGGCAGCGTCGATCGGATAACGCGACAGGATCGCCATGCCCCCCTGCCCGGAGAAGGCGCCGTATCCCTGCCGGTCCGATGCATCGCCGCGCCGCCCGTCGCCATCCATATCCTGCCCGGTGGGCATCCCTGTATTGGGCCGGAGCGCAAAGATATGCGGATAATCCGTGCCCTGATGCGCGATGCTGTCCCGCAAAGCCGAAAGGGCCAACAGATCCAGATCGTAATCCATGCCCTGCAGCACGATGATATCGGCACGCGACCGGGCAATCACGGCGGCCACGGCCAAAACCTGAGGATCGGTGCCACGCAGAATATCGCGCAGCAGCAGGCCGGGGCCATCGCGCTCAAGCTCGGTATGGAAGGTGGCGAGGCGCAGGGTGTCGGCCAGGCCCGCAGGGGCCAGCCAGACCGTCAAAAGCGCGATCAGGCCTGCTGTAGCGCCTCGGATTCGGCGCGGGCATAGGCGCGCTTGCGCTTTTCCTCGATCATCTCGGCGATGCGGGACATCGCGATGCCGCGCATCAACATGCTTGCGGGAAGGAATGCCCATGCCGTCATCGTCCAGATCAAGGTCTGCGAATTGGCGATCGAGATCGGGTCGATCAGATCGGATGCCGCCTTGATCGCCGCCGGGATCAAGAATGGCAGCAAACTACCTAACACAATGTTAAGACCCGCATCGCGCTTGAGCCGATAGAGCACGTCGCCGCCACCGGTAGGATCAAACAAAGGCAGGTTCACCCAGACATTGAAGGCGCCATTGCGCATCGGCCAGCCCTGAAAGCGGACGCAGGTGATGAAGACGAACAACATCACGATCGAGATCGTATAAGACAGGCCCGCCGCGGTGCGCACCGACGAGACAAGCTCGGCGCTGGCATCCGACGGGAGCATCAGCACCACCAGCCGCACTGGCGAATACGGAAAGTCGATGGCTTGCCCCAGCCCGGTGCCAAGCGTTGTCAGGAAAATCGTCAACTCGGTTGGATGCGCCGCGCCGCGCAGGATCAGCGTCAGCAGCAGGATCGTCAGGGCAAGGCCCGCGAACTTGAGCCGGTTGAAAGGCGGCGCGAAGCGGAACTCCACGATACTGGGATACCGGCCATAATATTCGATGAAGGTCATCAGCGACGCGAGGATCGCCAGCACCATCACAAGCTGCGCCGTGTCCGACGATACGGATGGCAACAGCAACGATGGAGTCGCCACCAGCAACGCGACCAGAACGGCGCGCGCAAGCGCATTTGTAACCTGTGAAACCACTACCCGATTCCCTTCAAACTGGTCCAGCCTGGTTCAGTGCCACGCCGTTGTTCCAACTTGATCCCGTCAAATGTGACGGCTTGCCTCAATTTCGTCCAACTTTTGCCCACTTTCGCCCCACATCTCAACCACTTGGTTAACCAGACCCAAGTTTTTGGGCCAATTGATGGTAAGGGTGGTGCGGGATTGCATCATTTCCCGCTCGGAAATTAGGCAGGCTTGTGGTTGGCCACAAGATGTTGGGCAAAAAGGAAAATTCACCACAATCAAGATTGCACAGTGTGGCAGACAGGTGGCGCCCGAAACGAAACCGCCGCCAGGCGAAACCCGGCGGCGGCATATCAGGCGCGGCGCGACAGCTGTCGTGCAGCGAAGCTCAGACCCAGGGACGAGAGGTCGCGGCGGTGGCCTCGAACGTGTCGATCGCAGTTGCCTTTTCAAGCGTCAGACCGATATCGTCCAGCCCTTCCAGAAGGCAATGCTTCTTGAATTGATCGACCTCGAACGCGATCTGCTCGCCATCCGAGGTGGTCACGGTCTGGTTTTCCAGATCGACGATCATCCGCGCGTTCGATCCCTTCTCGGCATCTTTCATCAGGATGTCGACCGTATCTTGCGGCAAGGCGATCGGCAGGATGCCGTTCTTGAAACAGTTGTTGAAGAAGATATCGGCAAAGCTGGGTGCGATGACGCAGCGGATACCGAAATCCTTGATCGCCCAAGGGGCATGTTCACGCGATGACCCGCAGCCGAAATTCTCGCCTGCGACAAGGATCTCGGCGTCGCGGTATTGCGCCTTGTTCAGCACGAAATCAGGCCGTTCATTGCCGTCATCGTCAAAGCGCATCTCGTCGAACAGGTTCTTGCCCAACCCCGAACGCTTGATGGTCTTGAGGAACTGCTTGGGGATGATCATGTCGGTATCGACATTGATCAGCGGCATCGGCGCGGCGACGCCGGTGAGGGTCTTGAACTTTTCCATCACATCATCTCCCGGACATCGGTCAGGCGGCCTGTCACGGCGGCGGCGGCGGCCATCGCGGGGCTCATCAGGTGGGTGCGTCCGCCACGGCCCTGCCGGCCTTCGAAATTGCGGTTCGAGGTGGCGGCACAACGCTCACCGGGGCTCAGCTGATCGGGGTTCATGGCAAGGCACATCGAACACCCGGCAAGGCGCCATTCGAAACCGGCCTCCTTGAAGATATCGGCCAGCCCCTCTTCCTCGGCCTGGGCGCGGACAAGGCCCGATCCGGGCACGACCATGGCGCGCAGACCGTCCTTGATCTTCTTGCCCTTGACGATCGCGGCAGCGGCGCGCAGGTCTTCGATCCGGCCATTGGTGCACGAGCCGATAAAGACCGTGTCGATCTCGATCTCGCTCAGCTTCTGACCGGGCGTGAGGCCCATATACTCCAGCGCGCGGCGCGCCGCGTCCACCTTGCCACCCTTGAAATCCTCGGGCGCGGGAACGACGTCGGTGATCGCCAACACATCCTCGGGGCTGGTGCCCCATGTGACGACGGGGGCGATCTCTTCGCCCTTGAGGGTCACGACCTTGTCCCAATGCGCGTCGTCATCGGAATAGAGCGTCTGCCACCAGGCCATCGCGGCTTCCCACTGGGCGCCTTTGGGGGCGTGGGGACGTCCCTTGATATATTCGAACGTCTTTTCGTCCGGCGCGATCAGTCCGGCGCGCGCGCCGCCTTCGATCGCCATGTTGCAGACGG
>JALQUE010000374.1 GCA_023260815.1 Roseovarius sp. | reverse complement strand
GGTGATGACCACATGGTTCAGACCCAGCTTTTGCACCGCATCCGCCACCCGACCCGGCTCGAACAGGTCCAGCGCGTCAGGTTTGCCGGTGGCCACATTGCAAAAGGTGCAGCCGCGTGTGCAGACATCGCCCATGATCATCATGGTGGCGTGTCCCTGACTCCAGCATTCGCCGGCATTGGGACAGCCGGCCTCTTCGCAGACCGTCACCAGCTTGTGTTCGCGGATGATCTTGTGGGTCTCGCGATAGCCCGCCCCGGTGGGCGCCTTGACGCGAATCCAATCGGGTTTCTTGGGTTGCGCATTGTCCGGGCGATGCGCCTTTTCAGGGTGGCGCTGGTCCGGTATCTTGATGTCTCGCACGGAAAACTCCCCGCTGATCGGTCCTTGTGTCGAGCGGAACATAGTCCAAGCCTCGGACGAGCGCCAGTTCTGCATATCCGCCATGCAGCACCGCGCAGATGGGGCTGACGGGTTGCAGCCTTCGCCACGTGGTCTATTCTGGCGGCACCATCGGACAACAAGGGACAGGGCGTGGAACATCTGGATTGGCAGGCCCACAGGCGCGAGGCCCATGCCCTCGGCAAGACACAGGAATTCCTCAGGCAGATCGTCTATGGCGGCAATGACGGCATCGTCACCACCTTCGCCATCGTCGCAGGCTTCGCCGGCGCCTCCGCCGATGGCGTGGCGCAGATCGGCGGTGTCGCGGTGCTGGTGTTCGGCTTGGCCAACCTCTTTGCCGATGCGGTCAGCATGGGGTTGGGCGAATTCCTTTCGGCCCGCTCGCAGCATGATCTCTACCGGTCGCGGCGGCAAAGCGAACTGCGCGAAATCGCCCGCAACCCGGAACAGGAGCGCATGGAACTGTTCGAAATCCTGCGCCAGCGTGGCCTGCCCGCAGGCGAGGCCGACACGGCCACGGCGATCCTGTCACGCCATCCGCAGATCATGGCCGATCTGATGATGACCTATGAATTCGGCATGCAGGACCCGGATGAGGAAAACCCCGCCCTCAACGGGTTGTTCACCTTCATGTCCTTCGTGGTCTTCGGCGCGATCCCTCTGGTGCCTTATTTCCTGTTCGAGCCGACCCAGCAGACGTTCTTCATGTCGATCGGCACGACACTCAGCGCGCTGATCGGGCTTGGCCTGCTGCGCTTCAGCGCGACGCGCGAACGTGTCGCCCGCTCGGTCGGGGAGACGGTTCTGGTCGGCACGGTCTGCGCGATCGTGGCGTTTTTCGTGGGCTGGCTGGTAGGAGGCTAGGCGTGGCGGGCCAGGTCAGCCAATAAGCCCGCCCCCGTCCCGCAGCCCGTCATAATGGCGGCGCAACCGCTGCAGCGCGATGCGCAGCACGATCTTGCCGGACCGCGCCGACCAGCCCATGCGTTTCTCGGCGGTTTCCAGCCCCTCGAGATAACAACAGCAGCGCAGCGCCACATCGCCCAGACCGGGACCAAGCTCGCGTAGGGCGCCCAGAACCCGCAGGCGCGCGGCCTTGGGGCTGCCCCTTGTGGCGCTGCCCACAGGGATCTGCGTGCATTCGGCCATGATCTGATCCCAGCTTTCCTGTCGGGACGGGGCAAGGCCGGCAAGGTCGAAATCCTCGCGCATCCGCTCGCCCGCGCGGACCAGATCGGGGGACAGAAAATGCAGCCCGTCACGATCGCGCCGCCGCGCCAGCGCGATCAGCGGGGTTTCCGCGTGACCATAGCGAATGCGCCGTTGCCGCGCGGCCGCATCCCTGGACGCACTGTCCTGTCGGTCATGCCGAAACGCCAATGGCGCCTCGTGAAAACCGGGGCTGCCGGACCGGTCCGCCGCATCCACAAGCGATGCCATGGCATCGCGCCCGGTCTTGGTGATCCGGTAGCGTGACACCCGCCCCTGGGCCTGACAGGCGATCCACTGATTCAGTGCCATCGCCTCGGCCACCGACCGATCGACCACGGCGGTGCGGCTTGCCTGCCCTGACGGGCCGTCGCGCAGAACCACGGCTTTTTCCATATCCGCAGCCACCGCCAGAACCGCGCCGGATTCGCATAACCGCCTGAGAACGCGGCACGCCTCGGTCAGCAACGGGCCACTGTCCAGCGCCAAGGCATCCTGATGCAATATGTTGTCCATTCCCCTCGTCTCCTTGTGCAAGGCCGCGCCCGTGACAGGCATCGGCGCGCGTTGGCCGATCCGCCTGAGGGCGGCATCCACCAACGGATCATCACGGCGGGCTTCATAGCTTCGGATCTGGCGCAGCACCGTCGAGGCATGACAGCCCGCCCGCCGCGCCAGCGCCCGGATCGAGGTTCCGGCCTCGGTATGCGCGATATACCGCCGCGCCGGTTCCGGCACCCAGTCCGGCAGCACGGCCAGCGGGTCGCTTGTCAATGGATCACCAGCCATGCCATCCCTCCTTCGATCACGCCGCAGCAGCCACGGCAAAGTTATCCACAGGGTTATCCACAACCCTTGCGTGTAAATCCTTACCAGTTCGTTAACTGATAACGTCTCCGCAACAATTGTTTCCAAAATATGAACAGAGCCATACCGGCCTGTGCGCCACTTCGCGTCAATACGCAACACCCGTTCAGGTTGTGCATACAACAGGCACAGCGCATCTGAACGGAGACCCGCAATGAATGATCTTCTCACCAGCATGGCGGCTTTGCGCCGCCCCCGTCTTTTGATCAGGGCCGCCCGGTTCGGATTGATGGAGTATCGTCGCGGCACCCATCTGCCCCGGCATCTGGGCATCGGCGCCCTGCCCCGCAGCGGCCCGGCCCTGATGCAACTGATGGATCTCGAGCAGATGTTGGAACATCAACGCAAAAAGCGCGACGCGGGCTATTCCGCGGCGCGCCATGTGGATATTCTGATCGCGATGATGGGCGAAGCGCGCCTGTTGCGCGCCTCGCTGGCTGGCTAAAACCTGTCCCGAACCGCTGGTCTGCACCGCGTGATTGCAAGCGGTCCACCTTGTGCCGATGTGTCAGCTCAAAGGCGGACCGCTTGAGGTGTCAGACCCCGTGGTTCAGGTCAGCCCATCAGGTGAACGCATCGGGCATCGAGGCCTTTTTCTGCGCCACATAGGCGGCCAGCGCCTCGGCGATGGCGGGGTCAAGCGGCGGCTGCTGATAGTTGGCCAGCATTTGATGCATCTTGGCATTGGCCAGAATCATCGTGTCGCGCCCGCCTTCCTCGTGCCATGTCTCGAACGGTTTGTAATCCAGAACGTCCGAGCGCCAGAACGCCTTCTTGAAATTGGACTGGGTATGTTCGCACCCAAGGTAATGGCCGCCGGGTCCGACCTCGCGGATGGCGTCCATCGCCTGCCCGTTTTCATCCGTGGCGATGCCTTCGGCGAATTTGTGCAACCCACCAAGCTGATCCGCATCCATCACGAATTTCTCGAAACTGGCCACCAGACCGCCTTCCAGCCAACCGCAGCTGTGCAGCATGAAGTTGACCCCGCCCAGCATCACAGCGTTCAGCGTGTTGGCCGTCTCGTAGGCGGCCTGCGCATCCGGCAGCTTGGAGCCGCACAGGCTTCCGCCCGACCGGAACGGCAGGTTCATGCGCCGCGCCAATTGGCCCGCGCCATAGATGATCTGGCTGGCTTCGGGCGTCCCGAAGGTGGGGGCGCCGCTGTTCATGTCGATCGAGCTGACGAACGCGCCGAAAATCACCGGGGCGCCGGGGCGCACCAGCTGGCTATAGGCGATGCCTGCCAGCACCTCGGCCAGAACCTGCGTCAGCGTTCCCGCGACCGTCACCGGGCTCATCGCCCCGGCGAGGATGAACGGCGTGACGATGCAGGCCTGGTTGTGGCGGGCATAGACCTTCAGCGCGCCGAGCATGGTGTCGTCGAAGA
>JALQUE010000355.1 GCA_023260815.1 Roseovarius sp. | reverse complement strand
CGCGTCGCCTTGTCAGGTTATGCAGATCCTTGGTTTGCTCGCTTTTCCAGTTCTGACGGATGGTTCCGACGATCTCCAACGGCTGCGCGTCCCCAAGCGGGAGCATCACGGGTGTTCCAGTGATGCTGACGAACTCGTCCTCACCTTGAAGATCGCGTCGCGGACGGAACTGGATTCGCATTCGGGCGGACCGGGCCATGAGGCTCTGGTCGCTACCTTTTCGATACGCCGTCTCTACCTGGTTCTCGAAATCGCGCTCGATCCCCTCGATCACTGGAGTGGCCAGCCCAAGCTCTTCACGCATCAGCGCGCGCCAGCAATCCGACCGACCGAGCATGAACACCAGAACAGCGAGCATCTCGGCGGGAACGGCAACTTTCGCACGTGCGAGGATCGGCCTCAGGCTATCGGCGGACTGCTTTTCCGTCAGTTCAGCGGGCGCGTCGCTTGGGCGAAGCTTTCGCGGGTCGTCGCTCATACCCTGTGCCGATTGCGGGAGCAGCCGCGATAATTCGGGGTCGAGACGATGCGCGAAGGCAACGGCACCGCCATGCGCGACCACCTCGTCGGCGGCACGCCAGGTTCCATCGCGCGTTGGCACCCGTGTTCCGGAAAGGATTTTCCCGATCTGATCGTTCGACGTTCTCGCCAGAAAGCGGAAACCCGAGTCATAGACGGCACGGGCAGACTGGTTCCCTGAAGCGGCGATGCGTGAGAGAGCATCCATCCAACCATGGAAATGGTCAGGCTCAGGAGCCCCGTGCTGCTGGACCTCGCGCACGATGGTCTGTGCCTCGGAGCCTGGTGCCGACAACAGCCAGGCCAGAAGGGGCCATCCCGGCAAGGTCAGGTCCGCGCCATCTTTTGCAAGGGATTGCAGGTAAGCGGCGATGTCACCAGGTCGCTCGCCGATCCAGCACGGGAGGCTTCCATCAGAGAGACGGTCCAGCAGGGTATTTTTGCTTGCGGCGGTGTCCTTCAGCACACCGTCCTTCACCAGCAGACGCAGGGTGTCCTCGTCGAGCAGGCCGACTGGTACATCCTTGCGTGTTGCCATGTCCGAGGGGAGCAGGCCCGAATTCAAGCCAGGTAGATCCATGACGGCTGCGGGCGCGACTGTGCGCCCGCCGATCAGGGTGAGCCATTGCGTCTCAGCAAGCAAGGGTAGCGTTTCCGCTGTCCTGCCATCCCGAATGGCTGCGATGATTTGCGCAACATGTTTCGCAGGCTCGGGTTGGCCGAGCAGGAAGGCAAGTTGCCGCTCCGCAGACCAGATGCGCGCCGAGGTGATTCGGCGAAACTGTTCCTGCGCCGCGTTGCCGAACGGGGCGTGCAATATCGGCACGTCAATGCCGTCCGGAAAGGATAGGTCCGGGTTCTGGCGAAAACCACGCACGGCAGCAACGCGCCCCTGCTTCGTCTCGAAGATCGGCAGAAGTTCGAGATCTTCGTCCGGAATATTCGCCGTGAAGAAGGCCGAGAACAGTTCTGGCGAAATCGGAGTGGCTGCGATATACCTCTGATTGGACACGAACTTTTCGCCGAGTGTCGCGCCATCGAACTTCCGGACGCCAAGCTGTCCCTGTTTCACGGCGTCAATGCGCATCATCAGGGTCGAAGTCAGCAGGATGGTCTTGTCGTCTCTACCAACAAGGCTGCGCGCGAAAGTGTCGAGTTGGCCGTTCCCCCCTTCGATCCACAGCAGGTCTCGGTCATCGAAGCGTGCTTCGTGGCGTCCGGCAAGGAGCGCGCGCAGGTACGGGCGGTACTTGCTCTCGGTGCTCCAAAGCTTGTGCATCAGGTCGAGACGCGCTTCATCTGGTCCCGAAGCATCTGCCTCCGCGGCAAGACGCGCCGTTTCGTAGGAAGGATCTTTCGCATAGGTCAGACCGGCTCCGAGCTCGGTCAGGAGCTGGGCAGCCTCGGCGTAGTTGATCATCATGGCGCCGGCACCAGGAACTGCACGTTCGAGCAGCTCAACCAGCTTCCGGTTCTCGTTATTGTACGCGAAAAGGCGACCGCTGCTTGCTGCCTTTGACAGATCGTCGAGGCTGGCGCTGCGCGGGAAGCCAAGCCCCTTGTCGACACGGACGATGTGCAGTGTCCGGAACTCCGGATCGCTCTGCGCCTCGGCCAAATTGTCTCCCATCGCCTTCAGGATGGCAATTGCGGCGGTTGCGGCCGCGTCCTCGGTCGCGGTGTCCTTCAGAAGCGGTTGCAGGGCCGTCAACAGGGCCTTCGCTTCGATCAGCGACAGGGTTCGGGCTCCGAAGCTTGTCGGACGCCAGTCCTGGTGAATACACAGCGGCGCGGCCTCGACCGAGGCCAGCGTTCGGCGCATCTGGCTGCTGCGCATCACGCTGGGTGGCATGGGCAGCACGCAATCGTCCGGAAGATGGCGAAGGACCATCCGGATGTGTTCGCCCTCTGCCATGTCGACATCGCGCTGTGTCATCGCCCGGCGAAGCAGGTCTAGGATAGGAACGACAAGTGCTGCCGACTTGTCCACGCTCTCGCGGCGTGCAAATTCAAGGAATTCGCCGAATTGTGGGAGTTTCCCTCCCTTACCGAACACGGCGGGGGGCAGGAGTGCGGCCATCTGTGCAAGCTCCTCGTCCTGCCAAGCCGCGGCAACTGGTGCCAGGACTGCGTTGGATCCGACTGTCGGAACAAGGTTCCACTCAGACAGGCGTTCCTCGAGGTCGGGGATCAGCTCCAGGATCCGGGGAAGCCGAGTGTTTTCCGGCGCGGGCAGTGCGCGGAATTGAAGACTCGGCGCGTTCAGCGTCCAGCCGATCTTTCGGTCATTCAAGGTCCGCGCCAGAACCTGCCACGACGAGATTGCATTGCGATGGTTCCTTATGAGCCCGGACGCATTCAAGCCGGATACGACTGCCTGTAGCCTCATCTCGGTCAAAGCGTCTGACTCGAGCGCATCCATCAACAAACCTGGCAGCAGAGGCAGCACGAGTTCGTCGCGCACCCGTGCGTTCCACACAGCGCTGACGTCGTCCGGCATACCCTTGTCATGACCGAGGATGGCGTCCCGTCCGCTGGTTACGAAGAAGTAGCCATGCAGGAACAGCCGCACCTTTCCGGTCCCGACGACGCGGGGCGCGCTTTCGCTCGCGACCGGAAGGAAAACGGACCACGTGATGTCGAGTTCATCTTGCCCGTCGGGATCGACGAGAAGCGCCACGGCACCATGCGGCAACGCCTTCTGTGGAACCATGGCATCGTCCTGCCGGTCGAGGATATCCGGCCAACCTTCCGAGGCGGTCAGATCGGTGCCGAAATCCGCCGGCGCCATCATTTCCTTGCCGACGCTACGGATTCCGGCACACAGCGGGCCACCGAAATCCGTCTGCCCCGGCGTTACAGGATCAAAGCGCAAGCGCGGGGAAGCGGCCCGATCAATGACACTGGACGTGCCATCGGTCACGATAACTTCGAGTTTCCGGACGTTACGCAACAGCGAAACGATGCCAGACAGCCAGAACGGGTCGTTGGCATCATCCAGCAAGCTCGTGTCGTAGGACTTGGGTAGGAAGCCGCTGGTGGTCGTCTTCGGTTTGAGGGTTGGGCTCCGGAGCGGATACCATTGGACCATCTGACGGTCGGAGCCTGCGAGGCCACTGGAAAGAAGCAGATCACGGTCCCGCGTGGTCAGCGCGACTTTCCATTCGACGCATGCATCACCGGGTTTCCCGATGACAATATAGGGATTGACCACGAGGGAAGGCACCTCGGTTTCGTGCCCATCAGAGACAACGAGGAAGGCATCGCAGACATGGAACGCTGTCTTCTGTCCCATTCCGAACCGCCCGATGGCAGCGGTGTCGGTGGCCTTGATGCTGCCGCCGAAGCGCGCAATGCCTTGCGCTGATGCCGCGTCATATCGGCCGTCGTTCGCGACCATCAGCCCCGGAACCCTCAGGAGCGGGTGATCTGCCTCGGGCCAGCCGGGCAGGACTGCGATCCTGACTTGCTCTGAACCGGAATCATCCGCGTTTTGCAGCAGTTCTCGCAGGAGCGTCCGTCCGCCCTCGAAATGGTAGCGTTCCTTCAGGTTGGTCCGAAGGTCCTCGATAATCGACTTTTCGTCGCGGAGCATCGTCATAGGCGGGAAACTCTTCTAAGTAGGCGAAGCGGCGGAAATAGATTATGGCGACCCGCACTTTCCGGAGTGGAACGGATAAGCAGGCAAAGCGCAAGATCGTCTCGGCTTCGAAGTTCTCTCGCAGCGAGTATCCCGATGGGCGGCGATACCGCCCATCAATGAAACTGGTAACTGGGCACGTAAGAAGAGTACTTCTTGGGAGCTAAGTCCGTTTTTTCTGCCCGTCGCTTAGCCCTCTGAGCGGGATGCGAAGGTCCGTTGTCGCTGATTGCCGCGGGCACAATGCCCCAGCCTCACGGGCTGCTCTCCGCCCGTTGCGAAGGCGAGGGCAGCGTCGTCGTGACAGGCCCATTGCGGTCATCGGCTCGGCGCTGTCCCGGACTTGGGCGTTCACTGAAGCGGACTCCTTTGCTCAAAGCAACATCATGGACGCACTTCGATTGAAAGCCTTTCCAATTGCATTCCGTCCTGCCAACGTCTCGGGGCGGCGAAACACTGAAAAAGAGGTCAAAATTGGCGCGCATAGCTATGATTACTGGATCTGAAAGAAATATTTCGACCATCACGACAAACACTGGGATCAGTCAGAGGGAGACTTTGGAGGCGATAATTTCTAAACTTGCCGACCATTTGAATATTTCAATCATTCACAAAAGACTATCATCGCGGGGCACTACGTTTTACAGCACCGGAAATGAACGCGGCCCTTATCAAAGCGCGACAAACACGATCCTGGAACTCGTCAATAGAGTATGATTTTCTATTGCGCAGCCTCGGGAGAGCGGATCTGCCGCCTTTCATGTGCTGCTCGTCGTGGTGGGACCAATTTGGTAACGCTCTGCGCCTAACGAGAAGGCACAGGGCAGAAAGCATGGCCGGATTCAGCCAAGCCCTGGGCTCAAGGGGGATAGGGCAGCCCCTACCGGTTGCTCGCCAGTCGAGCCCGCTGCATAACGGTGCTCCCCGAAGCGGCCGCTTGTCCCCAATGCAGCATCTCACCCCGGCGAGTGTCCCCGCTGCGCTGGAGTTGGCATTCTCTTCCTCGCATGTGGGGCATCGCTCATCCACCTAGTCGAAGTGGAACGGCTGTGGTAGCCTCAATACCTGCATTTCTGATGGGCTTAGATGCTGAACAACCATAAGCAATTCGTGGCTTGGCGACGTCAGGTATTTGTCCGCAATCCACATCGAGATCTGAATGCTCTTTACGCTGGTCTTAGGCGGAGAAGTGGCGTCTATATGATCGGCTGCGCGGCGGAGATTGTCTACATCGGGCAATCATGGGACCTGACGGAGCGACCGATTGATAGCTTAGGCCGCTTCTACCACCGTGTTCCTGACGTCTCACTGCCGTGGTCTCTCGCTCTGGCACCCTGCCCACCCGGAGAGATGCACGAAAGGGAGAGCACGGCCATTCGTGCCTTCGCGCCGAAGTTCAACACATCGATCCCCAGCATCCTCGCGAGCGAAGGACGGATGCCAGAGATTATCGGCTACGCTGCAGTCTTTCAGGATCAGCTCAGTGCAGGTGGCGCTTTCGACGAGGCAAACCTTTGTCGGCAGATGGAGCGCGCGGCTGCAAATCCGACTCCGCCTTGGCGGCAAGGGAAACAGCGAAGAAAGACTGGAAAGCGCGAGCCAAAGCCCGAACTGCCGGCGTTTGATCCTCCCATGCAGCTGACGGGAGACGCGCTTCGAGAAGCTTGGCAGCGCCACGGCGTCCAGTCTGATAGAGCTATGTTTTACCCGATCAATCTCTGCGATGATGGTTTGGTTGTGACCCGTGACGGAGAGGTCATAGGCACATGGACGATGGACCAGTATGAGGCGCCTTCGTTTACACCAGATAGCGAGGCTATCCCCTTATTCGATGCTCCGTTGGTCGGCCTTTTATGTATACATATACGGGAATGGTACGAAAGAAAATCTGGCGATAAGCTATAGAATTGTGGCAAAGGCGCGGCCCAAAAATGAGAGATCGGCGCTGACCGGCCGTTGACTCCCCACGTGGTCGCCGCGAAGCGGCCGTTCGTGCTCTCTGCAGCATCAGCAGGGCCGTCAAGGCCGGTCAGCGGACCTCCCGGTATGCGGGTGCTCTGCTCAAATTTATCTGCCCTGTGACCTTGTGGTTTGTTTCCCCTCCCAGATTCGAGTGCAGCCGATTTTCTCGGCTGGACGCGCAAGGCCGTCACGTTCGAGATGGCGCAAGAGATGCAGGATGCCGCTGTTGCTCATTCCGAGCGCATCGCGCAGCTCGGCCTGGGTGCGCGGTTTTGCCAGTGCGCGCAGGACGAAGCGGCGGCGCTCCTCTGTAGAGAGCCGGGGCCGGACCGGGCGGTGGTGCGCGGACCCCTCCATCACGCGCCGTCCCGCAGCGCAGCGTTCTGGCCGCGGAACATGGCAAGCGCATTATCGACGGACGCGGCATAGTGGACGAACGGCCTTTTCAGGCCGTGGGTGATGAAGGCGCGCCGGATGTCTCGGCTGGCCCCAGTCAGCCACAGATCGACATTGCGTTTACGCGCCTTGTGGGCCAACCCCTGGATCATGTTGGCGCCGCTCGAGTCGAGAAACGGCACGTTCGTAAAATCGACGATCAGTGCCTTGTGCTCGTCCTGGATGCGGTCGAGCACCGACCCGATCGAGGCCGTCGCGCCAAAGAACAGCGCGCCGGTGATGCGGTAGATGACGACATCCGGGTTTGAGGCGGCCCGTTCGTCATAGTCCGCCCCGGAATCCGTCCTGTCCCGGCTCACAAAGGCGGTGCGGGTCGCCACCTCTGTCGTGCGGCTCATCCGGTGGATGAAGAGCACCGACCCGAGGGCGACGCCCACCATGATTGCCTCGGTCAGGTCGCGGAAAATCGTCAAAAAGAACGTGATGGCCAGCACTGCCGCCTCGCCTCGACCCGAGCGCAGCAGGACGGCGATGGCGGATTTTTCGATCATGTTCCAGGCGACAACCGCCAGCACCCCGGCTAGTGCCGCGAGCGGGACATAGGCCGCCAGCGGCGCCGCGACAGCCATGAAGAGCAAAAGGAACACCGCGTGCAGCATTCCCGCAACAGGGCCATGCGCGCCGGCGCGCACATTGGTCGCGGTGCGCGCGATGGTGCCGGTCACACAGAACCCGGTGAAGAGCGCTGAGCCGAGATTGGCCACGCCCTGTGCCACCAGTTCGCAATTCGACCGGTGCCGCCGCCCGGTCATACCGTCGGCGACCACCGCCGAGAGTAGCGATTCGATGGAGCCGAGCAAGGTGAATGAAAGTGCAGCGGGCATCACCGCCATGATCCGGTCTGCAGAAAGCTCCGGCAAGCGGGGCATGGGCAGAGATGAGGGGATGCCTCCAAACTTTGTGCCGATGGTTTCCACGGGCAGGCCTGTAAGGGCCGTGACCGCCGCGGCGCACACCACCGCGATCAGCATGCCGGGCCAGTGCGGGCGGACCCGGCGCAACCCGAAGATTACCGCGATGGTGCACAGCGAGAGGGCCACGGCAGCGGGTGTGATGGTGTCGCGCGCCGCCCAGAGTGCAGGGAGTTTTTCAAGCAGTTCCCCCGGCTCATCGGTCGAAGTCAGGCCGAGCAATTCGCGGATTTGACTGGCAAAGATGATCACCGCGATACCAGAGGTAAAGCCCACGGTCACGGGAAAGGGGATGAACTTGATGAAAGTGCCAAGCCGGAGCAGCCCCGCCACCGCCATCATAGCGCCCGACAGGAATGTGGCGAGGATCAGCCCGTCCATCCCGTGTTTCGCCACCGTGGCGGCCACCAGCACGATGAACGCCCCCGCCGGCCCGCCGATCTGAAAGCGTGAGCCACCAAGCAGCGCGACGAGGAACCCACCCACGATGGCTGTGTAGAGTCCCTGCGCCGGAGTCGCGCCCGAGGCAATAGCGATGGCCATGCTTAGCGGCAGCGCGACGATGGCTACTGTCAGACCGGCGGTGGTATCGGATTGGAGCGCGCGCAGGCCATAGCCCTCGCGCAGTACGGTAGCGAGCTTCGGAGTGTAAAGTTCCGCAAAACTGATGGCGTTGCCGGATTGCCGGGTCGCGTCTGTCATGTTGGAGCCGCACCTTTGACGGGGGCGGCGGGATCGTCGGCTATCTGTCGGCGGTCGCCGTCGCGCTATTCGGGTTTTGTTTCGATCTGAGGGAGGCCGGGGATTTCAGCCGCACGCCGCGACCGCGCCCTTCGCTTTTCGCGCCCTCACCGATCAATTCGACACCGGCGAGATCAAGCGCGTCAACCACCTTTGTCAGGCTGTCTACGACGCCGCGCACATTACCGGGCCCGGTCTCCATCCGCTGGATCGTGGGCACCGAAAGTCCGGACAGCTGTGCTAGCGTCTTCTGGTCGATGCCAAGCAGGGCACGCGCCGCGCGCATCTGGGCCGAGGTGATCATGTGCCAATACTCCGCATCACTGCAATGACCAAATAAAACAGCTACCCTGATATGTCAAACATCATGATAGATCGTTTTGCCTCATTTTATGCCTTGTTGGGTTTCGATTTATCATGCGGCCAAACGCCTGCGGCGCATCCCCCGGCCGGAAGCTGATAGCACAGCTGGTCGGAACGGGAACGGCGGTCAGCGGCGATCGAAGACTGACGCTATCGTCCTTTCCGAACGTGAGATACTCGCCAATGAGCGCCCAGATAAAGATGACGATCAGGACGCCACGAGGAGGGTGGATCGGTTGGCGCCCTGCTAAGAACGCACAAAAGGGATTAGCATCGGTGGTATTACTCGGGCCAAGAGAAGAGTGCCTAACCAGGCGCAACTGCGAGCACGGCTTTTATACTTGGTAAGACCACAAAGAGTGAGTAATCACCGGCGCCGTTGGATTTTCAATCATTGACGCTGTCCCCCTCCGAGTTGTCTAAGGCTGCCGCCTCGGAGTCTTCGGGAACTGTTGGGTGAACTTCGGCCTCGGCTTTCTCGGCCTTCTCGCGTTCGGACTCCCGCAGCAGCAGGCGTTCGATCCGCTGCTCGAGAAGACGCGCTTTTTCATCGCGGGTTGCGATCTCTTGCGAAAGATCGCGGTAAAGCGAAACCGCAAGCAGGATCATCAAAAGCATGAATGGGAAGGCCGCGATGATCGAAACCGTTCGCAGGCTCTCCAGGCCGCCAGCCAGTAGCAGCACCACAACCAAAATCATCTGCAAGGAGCCCCAGAGCACCCGCACCGCCCGTGTTGGGTTTGACCTGCCACTGAACTTTCATCCAGCCGGAACCGGAGCCCTTTGGGTTGTGGTCTGACCCCGAACCTTCTACCGCCCTTGGCGAGAGTTTTCCGGCTTCGATCAGGGTGACAGGCTGGTGATGCCCCCCGATTTCGCCAGCGTGATCGGGGCTTTGTTGCCGATCGCGCTGGAACCGAGCGCTTATGGCACCCATTCGATGCGCCATACCAAGGTTGCCCAGATGTAC
>JALQUE010000121.1 GCA_023260815.1 Roseovarius sp. | reverse complement strand
GTTGCCTGGCCGCCCATCCCAAGTATCTGCTGCTGGATGAACCCTTCGCCGGGGTCGATCCGATCTCGGTCGGCGATATCCGGCACCTTGTGGCGGATCTCAAGAAACGTGGTATCGGGGTTCTGATCACGGACCACAATGTGCGGGAAACACTCGAAATCGTGGATCGCGCCTATATCCTGCATGACGGCAAGGTTCTGATGTCCGGCAGCCCCGCCGAAGTCGTCGAGAACGAGAATGTCCGCCGGGTTTATCTTGGCGACAATTTCCGCATTTCCTGATCCCCCGGCAACGGCCCGCAGATCGCTGACTGCCCGTCTAATCTCCATTGACAAGCGCGGGCAAAAGCGCCTCAATTGAGGTATGACATCTTGGATTTATGTGCCACGCCTCCGTCGTTTCCCGCTTCAGCGGGGCGGCATTGGACAAGCCGGCAAGATGTCTTTTTCCCGCATCCGGACGTGACAGACATCCGTGCCCAACGCGCACGATGGACGCCCCCGGAATGTCAAATGAAGGAGTGAAGATGCGCTATCAAATCAGTGGCAAGCAGATCGACGTGGGCGAAGCGCTGCAAACGCACGTCAAGACAGAACTCGGCGAAGCCGTGGCAAAATACGCCGAACGCCCGACCGATGCGCATGTGATCTTTTCCAAAAACGCCAGCGAATATGCCTGTGAAACCATCGTGCATCTGTCAACCGGCCTGACCGCGCAGGCCAAGGCCCATGCCCATGAAATCTACAGCGCATTCGATCAATGCTGCGCCAAGATGGAAAAGCAACTTCGGCGGTATAAACGTCGCCTCAAGGACCACCACAAGGATCGTCCGCAGCCGGTTGAACTTTCCGGCGCGTCCTCCTATATCCTCGCTTCGGAATGGGAAGACGTGGATTCGGAGCCGGAAACCCTCCAGCCGATCATCATCGCCGAGATGGAGACGCAGATACCGTCCCTGTCTGTCGGCGAAGCGGTGATGCAGATGGAGTTGGCGGGCGCTCCTGTCCTCGTGTTCCGAAACGAGGGAAACAAGGGTCTCAACGTCGTGTATCGCCGCGAAGATGGCAACATCGGCTGGATCGACCCTTAACAAACACGAGGTACCGGGAAGGGAAAACCCAACCTGGTTGAGAGCCGATAGATGGATATTCAAATGATCCTCAAGCCCGAGGCCGTCCGCGTGTTGTCTGCGGTATCAAGCAAGAAGCGCCTCCTGCATGAGCTGGGCGGCATTGCGGAATCGGTCTACAAGCTCGATCAATCCCTGGTGATCGAGGCTTTGCAGGAACGCGAAAGCCTCGGCCCAACGGGCGTAGGGAATGGCGTTGCCCTTCCCCATGCCCGCCTCGATAACCTGGACGAAGTCGTGGGCGCACTGGTTCTGCTGGAAAAGCCGATCGATTTCGATTCCGTGGATCGACAGCCGGTCGATCTGGCGTTTGCGCTGTTTGCCCCGCGCGATGCTGGCGTCGAACACCTCAAGGCGCTTGCGCTGGTGTCACGCACCCTTCGCGATCCGTCGGTCTGCGCCAAGCTGCGCGCCAACATGGACCCGTCCACGCTTTATACCATCGTGACCGAGGCTCAGGCGGCACAGGCCGCCTGACGCGCCGATCAGCCTGTCCAGGGCTCGAACCCGAACATCACGTAATCGCGCTGATAGATATCGCTGACCAGCGCTTCGATCTCGTCGTCATAGATGTCCGCCAGTGCGAATGGGCTGTCGTCTGGCGCGCGCTCTGGTGTCTTGGCCGCCGAATATCCGATCTGCCCCGCCAGCATGGTGAGATGCTTGGCCATATCTGCTTCCCGCAGCACCATGTCCGGGATCCCGAACTGGGCCATACCCTGCAAAATCGCCACTTGGGACGCCCAATGCGCGTCGGTCCGAATGTTGGTCTGACCTGAAAGATTGGCACGCAGAAAATTCAGGAACCCCACAAACGCCTCTCGATGGGCGCGTCGGTCATATGTCGCATCAGGCTCGCCGCCGGGGATGGGTATCTTGTAAAAATTACGGAGCGTCTTGCGAATATCCGTAAAGGCGCCCGGCCCGTTCGACAGGATCTTCTTGCAAAAGGCGTCATGCGCCCGGGCCACCGGATGACGCAGCACGGTAAAGCTGCGATGCCCGGGATTCCGACGCTTCCACTGACGCAGGGCTTTCTGGTTCAGATGTGTGGGAAGTGTCTCTTGCGAAACATCGTCCAGCGCGGCCATCCACGCGCGCACCTCATCCTCGGGACCGGACCGCACCGGCATATACAGCAAAGGCGCCCGCGCGCCCGTGACATAGGCCGGCACCGCCGCACCGCGCCGAGGTTCGAAATTCGGGGTGCGCGTCAGATTGAACAGGTCTTGCCCCGACAATGCGCGCTCCATCTCGTCGTAATTCGAAACCTTGTCTTCCAGGGAGCCGGGGTTCTGTATCTTCAAAGACTCATCAAGCGCCTCAAGCCGTTCATCGCTGCCAAGGAACCGGGCCAGACCATTGACCACGTCAAGGCTCTGGATGTCCTCATAGGCCACGTAGAACGCCGTCTGCCCCGTCACCTGAAGCCTGTTCAGCAAAAACACCTGAAACGACTGCAAATGGGCCACGTGTTTCTCGAACTCCGCAACATCGAACCGCACCTTGCTGTCACGGCGGCGCTTGACGTTGGTCAGCTTCCATTGGCCCGTCGCCTGCGCGATTTTCCATGACACATAGCTGTCGACCGGATTTCGCGTCAGCACGATCTTGGCGCAGCGTGGATCATCAAGGCTGATATCCAGAACGCGCCGGTCGTGATCGTGAAAAAACCGGAACCCGCCCAGACCTTTCGACTCGGTCTTGATCGCCTTGATCAGACGCAAGGGGTCAGCATCGCGCATCGCCTGCGTGACGCCCAGTATTTCAGTCCGGTTCGGGTAACCGATGAAATGCGGATTGAACGCCTCTCCATGGCAGTCGAACCCGTCGAACGCATTCAGATTGGTCTCGAGAAAATTCGAACCGGTGCGCATTTCCGCGAACACCACGAAGTAATCAAAAGGGCCGGTCATGCGGGGTTATTGCACCAGATAAGGTTTCGGCTTGTTCTGCTGAGGTTCATGCGGCCCATGCGCCACCGGAAAATCCCCCATCAGATAAGGATGCATCCCCTGATTCTTGAGGTTTTGCAAGAATTGCCCGAATCCGCTCAAGTCGGCCATCTTTGGCACCTCCGACAGGCCACGCATGTTTTGCTGACCGATCTCGTCGATGATCGTCTGCAGCGGCTCCATGGGGGCTTCGATGAACTCGGCCATGGTCCAGATGCGGATGCGCGCCTTGGCCCAAGGCGACCGCAACACTTCCAGGTGTTTGCTTTCGATCTGCTGTAGCCGCGCGGCCTCCTGCCGGATATCGCCGAAATTCTGGTTCGACTTGAACAGGGGCACCGCCCACGCCCCGGTAATCACCGAAATCTGCGCATTGGGATCCTTGGCGATATCCCATTCGATAGTCTTGATATGGTCGCGCGGTCCCATCTGGAAACACTGCCGTTCGCCACGTGTGTTCCATATCAGACTGGCAAAAAAGGCGCGCGGATTGTAATCGCGCAGCTTCGCGCTGTCGCTCAGCGCACCGTTCATCACCGTCTGACCATCGGAAAACTCGGCGCGGTCCGGCGCGAAAAGATGCCCATGGACCCGCGCGCCCGTCGCCCTCGCCAACCACGAGTCGAAGTTCTCGAAAAGATCGCCAAATCCCTCGAACACCGAATACCGCGCGCAGGTCAGGCCATTCTCGCGCCCTTCCACCGGAAACCGGCTTTGCATGTATAATCCCGGCCGTCCGCGTGTGCGCCTCTCCACCGCCTTGGCGAAGATGCGGTCAATCTTGCCGGGGTTCGGCTCGGTCCGTTTCATCGCAGCGGCGCCATCTGTCAGGAAGGCATCGTAAAGCCGATTGGCAAAGGGCCATATCTTGCGCGCCACAAAGCAATCCGATCGCCTCAGAAGCTGCAGGTGATCATCGTAGAAGATATGCGGCTTGCCCTGATAATCGAATTTCGACAGCGTCAGGGACCGGCTTTCGATCTGGAGAGAATACTGCCGCGCGAGTGTCTGGAAATAGCTTTCGTCGGGGATCCACACATGCCGGAAATACCTGTCATATTCCGGTCTGTCCGGGTCCGACAGAATGGCCGATAGCGTCTGCCGGGTCAGGCACCACCACTGGCTGCCCATATGTGGCACGATACCGTTGGGAATGCGCCGCTTGAGTCCAAGCCTGCGCTGCAGTGCGACATACCGGTCGAAAAGAAATCTGTTCTTGCGCCATGAAAACGGAAAACGCAGCGTGAAGCGTTCATGATCCAGCCCCCCGATGGTCCAGGGGACATCGGCGGTGGTGGCGGATTCGATGAAATCGGTCTGCGGTCGGTCGGCCAGGTAGTCGATCAACTCCTGCACCGGGCGCAGCGGCAGGCACGACCCCGACGCCAGATAGACATGCCGCACGTCCCTGAACTCATCCAGCATGATCTGCGCGGCGCTCTGGGTCGCGGCCACCAGACCCCATGTGCCCCATTCACAGCGATGCCGCTTGCTGAACCTGACATCCGGCAGATCGGACAGCGCCTTGACGAAGGCGTTGTAGGTTTTCATGGGCACGGATTTGTCGGCATGGATCACGATCGGACAGCCCGAGGCCGCCCAGTGCCTTGCAACCTGCTCCGCACGGTCGAACGCCGTGTGAACAAGCATGATGATACCCACGCTCACCGTTAACCGCCCTTCCTCAAGCCCAGTTCCCCTTGGACATCAGCCCAAGGATCTCCAGTTGCCGCCAGTTTATATACTTTTCGGACCATTTGCACCACAGGTCCGGATTATCGCGCAGATTGTCGTAATAGGTTTTATATTCGATGCTCGCGGCATAGTGCTGCTTGCGGTCCAGCTCTTCTTCGGCCTTGGCCGCAAATGTATCCAGAAACTTCGCGTGCAGCAGAACGCCACTGGCCTTTTCACCGCCCAAGGTATCGTATGTCTGGTTCAACCCGCGTGGCAGCAGCATGTGGGTCGAGCTGAGATAGACATAGCGCCGGTCCCACTTGACCAAAGGGATCTTGTTGAGCGCCGGCGCCTTCTTCGGTGTGTCTCGGAAAAACACCCGCGCCCTTGGGCCGCCCTGAATCCAGAGATTTCCAAAGGCGTTGTTCTTGGCGATCATGTAATTGCCCGGATCAAACCATGACGCGATCTCGATCGGGTCTTGGCCGGGCCGATACGGCACGGCGTCGATCCGCCCCTTGGGATACATGTCCAGCAGCATCGCCCCGAACGACCGAAGCTGCGACACATCCAGCCAATCGGTCAGCGCCCGGATCGGGCGCGTATCGCAGAACGGGTAAACAAAGAATTCATCGGGATCGACAACAAGCGTCCAGTGACCGTGGCCATATTTGCTCTGCAACCAGTTTAACCAGTCGACCCCGAATCTTGCGCGCTTGTAACTTGCCTTGGTGGTCCAGATCGACACATCCGGCTGATCCGCCAGAAACTCGCGCCCGCCATCCTCGCTGTCATTGTCAACCATCAGGAAATGCGAGACGCCCAAATCCCGGTAATACTTCAGGAAATAGGGAAGCCGCACATATTCGTCCCGGAATGTCGAAAACAGCAGGATATCACCGGGCCGGATACGGTTGGTGCGGTCGGCAACCTGCTTGAGCGAATAATGATTGCGCCAAGCACGCACTTTCGCGCGCTTGCGCTTCAGGCGCATGCGATATGATTGAAAAGGCTTCACGCCATGCCTCTCTGCGCGTCGCTATAGACCATTTAACGTCGTATCCACTGCTCGATTAATGCACTCTTACGTTCAATCGACCCAAATCTGGAAATATTTATTATCAATTTCACATATTCGACCAAAATCAAACCCATTCCCCCCGCGACATGAGGCCCATCGCCTCAAGCTGACGCCAACTGGTGAAGCGGGTCGATCCCTCGCACCACAGGTCCGGGTTGGCGATCAGACTATCATAATACGCCTCGTAAAGATCGCTGTTCTCGAAATGCTCACGCCGGGTTTTTTCTTCTGCGGATTTCTCGATCACGACATTCAGGAACTTGGTGTGCAGCAAAATACCCGACAGCCTCTCGCCACCCTCTTCGCAATAGACCCGGTTCAAGCGGCGCGGCAACAGCGAATGGGTCGAACTGACATAGGCAAAACGCCGGTTCCACTTGACCAAGGGCATCTTGCCCATCGTGGGTGCTCGCCTTGGGCGATCTGCGAAAAACCTCCGCGCGCGCGGACCACCCTGTATCCACAAATTGTGCAGATCGGGCTTTTTCTGGATCATGTAATTGCCCGCGTCGAACCAGCACAGCGCACCGAACGGATTGTCACCGGGCCGATAGGGATGATCCTGCAATCGGCCCTTGGGATACATGTCCAGCATCAGCGCCCCGAAAGACGGCCTGTCATTGGCGTCCAGCCACTCGGTCAGCGCCCGCAGGGGCCGCGTATCGTGATAGGGGTAGATAAAGATTTCGTCCGCATCCAGCGTCAAGCACCAGTGCCCGTGCGCATGACAAATCTGCAGCCATGTCAGCCAATCCATCCCAAACCGCGACAGCTTGTAACTATGCGTCGTACTCCAGAGTGACACGTCCGGCTGATCGGCAAGGTAAGCGGCCGTGCCATCGTCGCTGGCATTGTCCACAATCAGGAAATGTCCGACCCCCAGCTTGCGATGATGCTCAAGGAAATACGGCAGCCGCATCATTTCGTTGCGCACGGTCACAGCGCCCAGAATGGTCTCGGGCGCAATGGTTCCCGTGCGGTCGGCAACCGGGCGCAACTGGTGCCGCTTGCGCCATGCGCGAAACAACAGCCGCCGCCGTTTCCAACGCAGCCGATAGGCGATACCAGCGTGCCTCAACCACTCCATACCCGTCTGCCTGTTTTCCGCCGACTGCCAGCAGACTCGGCCCTATTTGTCGTAATGTCCAGTTTGATGCCACCGCCAGGCATCCCCGATCATCTGATCCAGGGTCGAGCGTTCGGGGCTCCAGCCCAATTCGGTCACCGCACGGGTCGACCCCGAGACAAGCTTGGTGCAATCTCCGGGCCGTCTCAGCCCCTCGACCACCGGGGCTTTCTTGCCGGTGATCGCCTCGGCGCGGTCGATCACCTCTCGCACGGAAAAGCCCGTTCCGGTGCCAAGGTTGAAGACCCGGCTCTGCTTGCCGTCCTCTACCCATTTCAGCCCCAGAATATGCGCATCCACCAAGTCCATGACATGCACGTAATCGCGGATGCAGGTGCCGTCGGGCGTGTCGTAATCTGTGCCAAAGATCGTCAGCGCATTGCGCCGACCGTCGATCGCATCAAGGATCAGCGGGATCAGATGCGTTTCAGGCTGGTGAAACTCACCCACCTCGGCCTCGGGGTCTGCGCCGGCCACGTTGAAATAACGAAAGATGACGTGCCGCAGCCCATAGGCCGCCTCGAAATCGCGCAGGATATCTTCGATCGCCCGCTTCGAGGCGCCATAAGCGTTGATCGGATGGCGGGGGCTGGTCTCATTCAGAACCACATTATCCTGATCGCCATAGGTCGCGCATGTCGACGAAAACACCACGTTCAGGCACCCCGCCTGCACCGCCGCCTGAAACAGACACAGCGACCCGGCGACGTTGTTGTGCCAATACAGGCCCGGCTCCCGCATGCTTTCGCCCACCTGGCTCAGGGCGGCGAAATGCAGGATCGCCTCGGGCTGATAGGCGGCAAAGATCTGATCCAGCCGGTCACGGTCGGTCAGATGTCCCTGCTCGAACGGGCCATAGCGCACCGCCTGTTCCCAGCCGGTGCTCAGGTTGTCATAGGTGACAGGCGTATAGCCCGCCGCCTTGAGTGCCTTGCACGCATGAGAGCCGATATATCCGGCCCCACCCGTCACGAGGATGTTCGTCACTGAACCGCTCCCGGCAGGTTACTGCGCAGCTTTCTCAGCATAGATGATGTCATTAAGATACGCCCAAAGGTCGTCACGCAGATCCTCACGCGCCAGCGCAAACGACACCGTCGCCTGCAAAAACCCGGACTTCGACCCGCAGTCGAATCTGTGGCCCTCGAATCTGTAGCCATAGACCTCTTCACCAGCCTCGCGCGCATCCGAAATCGCATCCGTCAGCTGGATCTCACCACCTGCGCCGGGGCGCTTCTTGTTGAGCATCTTGAGGACGGTCGGCGTCAGGATATACCGCCCGATCACCGCAAGGTTCGACGGCGCCTCACCCATCTTGGGTTTCTCCACCATCCCCTTGGTGGACACGATCCGCCCCATATCTTCCTTGATGTCCAACATGCCGTAAGACGAGGTCTTTTCATCCGGCACTTCCATCGCCGCAACGATATTGCCGGGGTTTTCGGCATAGGCCTCGACCATCTGCGCCAGACACGGCTTTTCTGCCGCGATCACGTCATCCGGCAGCATCACCGCAAACGGCTCGTTGCCGATCAGATGCCGGGCACACCACACCGCATGCCCAAGGCCAAGCGGCTTGTGCTGTCGAACATAGGCGATCTGGCCGCTGTCCATGTTGGTACTCTTCAGGATCTTCAGCAGATCTTCCTTACCCTTCTTGCGCAATTCCTGCTCAAGCTGGGGGGCAAGATCGAAATAATCCTCCAGCGCGCCCGTGCCGCGCGAGGTGACGAAAATGAAATCCTTGATGCCCGCTTCGCGCGCTTCGTCGATCGCATATTGGACAAGGGGGCGATCCACCAAAGTCATAATTTCCTTTGGGACCGACTTCGTTGCCGGCAAAAACCGTGTGCCCATGCCTGCGACCGGAAAAATCGCTTTTGTAATCTTCTTTCGCATGCCTGCTCCTTACCTGCACCAACGCTGACAGAATAAACCAGCGAAAATGTCATTGCACTGATTAATACCTGAATATGAAGATTTCTGGGCCGTGTCGTGAAAAAGGCCGGAAAGTTCCAGCTATCTTCAATCCAGCCCCATCTCCATCATCATCTTCTCGATGCGCGGCACATCCTCAGGGTTGTTCAACTCCCAGAACTGTCGTCCGCGCGCCTCGACGTCGACGCAGCGCACCGCGCGGCCGTTTTCCAGAAACCGCAGCTGCTCCAGCCCTTCCAACCCTTCCAGCGGCCCCTCGGACCAACCCGGATAGGCCGACAGCGCCGCCGCCCGATAGGCATAAACCCCGACGTGATGAAAAACCGGCGTCTCCTCGGCGTCGTCATAGGGTCTCGACGTATAGGGAATCACCTCTTTCGAAAAATACAGTGCATGCCCCCGGCTGTCGAAAACCGCCGTCGTGCCACCCACGCGGCCCGCCCGCCGATCTTCCAGAAACCCGTTCAGCGCCCGCCCATCGCAGCGCAGCACAGGCGTCGCCATGCCTGCGTCAGCATCCTTGCTCAGCTCGTCGATCAACGCCTCCACAAACCAGTGCGGCGTGAGCGGCGCATCTCCCTGCAGGTTGACCACGATATCATAACCGCCGCCAAGCACCTCATGCGCTTCGGCACAGCGCTCGGTTCCATTGCGACATGCCTCTGACGTCATCACGACTTCGGCGCCAAACCCCTCGGCGGCCTGTCGGATACGGTCATCATCGGTGGCCACGACCACCCGGTGATCCCCCAAGACCTGCCCCGCCGCCTCCCAACTGCGCTGGATCAGGCTCTTTTTGCCACCACCCGCGCCGGTCAGTTCGACCAGCGGTTTGCCCGGATACCGGCTTGACGCATAGCGCGCCGGAATGACGATAAGCACCCGCATCAGCCCACCTCCAACGCGACACCCGGCGCATGGGCGATGAAGAACGGGTTGGCGAACCCGTCCTTGCCATAGCGCAACGGCTGGTGATCATCGAAACGCACCACCTGACCGCCTGCGCCTTGCAGCACGGCCTGACCTGCGGCGGTATCCCACTCCATCGTCCGCCCAAGCCTCGGATAAAGATCCGCCTCACCCGTCGCCACAAGACAAAACTTGAGTGACGAGCCAGCGCTGGTCATGTCCTTGACCGCATATTGGCCGATATAATCATCCGTGGCCTGATCGCGGTGCGATTTGCTCGCCACCACCATCAACGCGGCATTGTCGGGCGCCGACACACTGATTTCAGTCATCGCACCCGGGCTGTGCCGGTCGAACGGCCCGGCCTCCTCGACCGCGACACCATCGGCGCGGGTAAAGAACATCCGTTCCTTGGCCGGCGCATAAACCACGCCGCGCACCGGCACACCCTTTTCCACATAGGCGATATTCACGGTGAAATCCCCCCGGCGGTGGATGAATTCCTTGGTGCCGTCCAAAGGATCCACGATCAAAAAGGTCTCGACGCTCTGCCCATGCGAGGCGGCCTGCTCCTCGGTCACCAGCGCCACATCCGGAAACGCCTTGCGCAGACCTTCGGAAATAAGCGCATCGGCGGCCTCGTCGGCTGCGGTCACCGGGCTGTCGTCAGACTTTACCTTCACGTCGAAATCATCGGAATTATAGATTTCCATGATCCGGTCGCCCGCCTCAAGCGCCAGCTGGCGCATGACTGTAACAAGCTTTTCGTGATCCAATGTGATACTCCTGCCTACCTTTTGCCCCGTGGTGACACGGCATGTTGATCGAATGCCCCGTAGCCTTTATGGTGTGCAGGTAACGGGACAGCAAGAAGTCCGTGCCACATTCCGGCAGGCTGATCAGCGACGAGTAGATGTTTCAAAAAGTAACCCCCAAAAGTAACCTGCAATCGGCCCTCGCCATTCTGGAGCTGATTTATCACTCCACCGTGCGATCGGTCCGCAAGTCGCATGGCAATGCGTTTTTCGCAATCCTCAACAACATGTTGCAGGCTATCATCTTCGTTCTGGCCTTTTACCTGATGTTCTGGATGCTCGGCATCAAGGGCGCGCGCATTCGCGGCGATTTCCTGCTCTACATGATGTCGGGGGTTTTCCTGTTCCTGACGCATATCAAGGCGCTTGGCGCGGTGGTCGGGGCCGAAGGACCGTCCTCGCCCATGATGCAGCATGCACCGATGAACACCGTCATTTCGGTCGCCTCGTCTGCGCTTGGGGCGCTCTACATTCAGGTTTTGTCTCTGGTCGTGATCCTGTTCATCTACCATGTGGCGTTCACGCCCTTCGAAGTGGCGCAGCCGTTTCCCGCCTTTGGGATGTTGCTCGTGTCATGGTTCACCGGTGTCGCGATCGGATTGGTGCTGTTGTCGATCAAACCTTGGTTTCCTGCGGCGATCGGGATCATCACACTTGTTTACCAGCGCGCCAATATGATCGCATCCGGCAAGATGTTCGTCGCCAATTCACTGCCGCCCTTCATGCTCAAGATGTTCGATTGGAACCCGCTGTTTCATGTCATCGACCAATGCCGGGGGTTTACCTTCATCAATTACGTGCCGCGCAACTCATCCTTCGAATACCCCCTTATCGTCGGGGCGGTGTTCCTGATGATCGGCCTGATGGGCGAATTTTACACACGCCAATACGCCTCGCCAAGCTGGGACGCCCGCCGCTGACGCGGCACGCGCCTGTACCAGATCCCGGTCAGTCGACCACACGCAATGTCAGGTTGATGCGTCCACCACCCTTCAGCAGGGTGGACGATCCCGGCCTGATCCTGTCGATCCCGTGATAGATCAGCCGCGCCTCGCCCCCCATCACCACGACATCCCCCGATCCCAACCAGATCGACTCGGTCTTGCCGCCGCGCGTCGTGCCGCCAACGCGAAACAGCGCCTCATCCCCCAAGGACACCGACAGGACCGGCCAGCCGAAATCGGCCTCGTCGCGATCCTGGTGCATCCCCATCTTCGCCCCCTCGCGATAGACATTCACCAGACAGCAATCCGGCGCGCGCGCATCGCTCACCAGATCACGC
>JALQUE010000055.1 GCA_023260815.1 Roseovarius sp. | reverse complement strand
GAACCGAATGTCATTGGCGATCTTGTAGCAGCTGCCCGCGATCGTCGCGAGAGCACCGGACAGAAAGACCATCGCGTCATGCGCCGCCAGCGCCTCGAACTTGTTCGGCGCGGTGACAAAGGGCAGGCCGGTGATCTGCGCCATATGCGCGGCCACCGCCTCACCCCAGCCGGGAACCGTGTTCAACCCGGTGCCGACGGCGGTGCCGCCCTGCGCCAGTTCATAGATGTCGGGCATGGCGGCCTCGATGCGCTTCAGCCCCTGGCGGATCTGGTGCGCATAGCCGGAAAATTCCTGGCCCAGCGTCAGCGGCGTGGCGTCCTGGGTATGGGTCCGGCCGATCTTGATGATGTCCTTGAACTCGGCGGATTTCGCCTCCAGCCCCTCGGCCAGTTTCGTCAGGCCGGGCACCAGCACGTCGCGCACGCTCATGGCGGTGGCAATATGCATGGCGGTGGGAAAGGTGTCGTTGGAGGACTGGCCCATGTTGCAGTGATCGTTGGGATGCACCGGATCCTTGGTGCCGATCGTGCCGCCGAGGATTTCGATGGCGCGGTTCGCGATCACCTCGTTGGAGTTCATGTTGGACTGGGTGCCTGACCCGGTCTGCCAGACGACCAGCGGGAAGTTGTCATCGAAGCGGCCTTCGATCACTTCGCCTGCGGCCTGAATGATCGCGTCGGCAAGGCGCGGTTCGAGTGTCCCAAGCTCCTTGTTGGCCTCGGCGCAGGCCTGCTTGATGACCCCAAGGGCACGGACGATGGCGATGGGTTGCTTTTCCCAGCCGATCGGGAAATTCAGGATCGAGCGCTGCGTCTGAGCGCCCCAGTATTTATCGGCAGGAACCTCGAGCGGACCGAAGCTGTCGGTCTCGGTGCGGGTGGCGGTCATGAGTTGGCTCTCCTCGGACTACGATGGCCACTCTCATACCCGACGAGGCGGAAAGATCAATGATGTATGCAGTGGAATACAGAGTGCGATTGTCAGCACTTTACCGGCAGGATCACTTGCGGAAACTGTCGAGGCTGACCACTTCGGCATCTGTGCGTTCGCCTTCGGGCACGTCGATGTCGGCGGCGATGTCGTCATCCTCGTCGGGATCGTGATCCGAGGGTTCGTCGTCATCCGGGGTTTCGAAGCGCAGGCCGAATTCGACCGAAGGGTCGACAAAGGTTTTTATCGCATCATACGGAATATAAAGGTTTTCCGGAGCATCGCCAAAATTCAGCGTCACCGAGAACCCGTCATCCGTCACCTCGAGATTGTCGAACCAGTGCTGCATCACAACGGTCATTTCCGAGGGATAGCGTTCTTTCAGCCAGTCGGCGAGGCGGGCGTCGGGGTGTTTGGTGTCGAAGGTGATGAAGAAATGATGCATCCCGGGCAGGCCAACGTCCTGCACGCCCACCAGCACCCGCTGGATGAGTCCGCGCATCGCCTGATGCATCAGTTTTCCGTAATCGATAGAACGAGACATGTTCCCGAACCTCCTGATTGGCAGCATAGGGGATTCGATCCAAAACAAAAGGGCTTCATGCGTCCATTCACAGCACGAAATGCAGGCCGCCTGCAACCGCTGCCATGAGGGCCAGACCGGGGATCATCGGAATGCGAAGGCCCAGCAGGATGATGCCCGCAATGACAGTCAGCCCGGCATTGATCGGCGCAAAGCTGGCGGGATCGGGCAGGGGGCCAAGCGGGCCGCGCGCCACGGTTTCGAACAGCACATGCAGCGCGAACCAGACCGACAAATTCAGGATCACGCCGACCACCGCTGCCGAAATACCGGCAAGCGCGCCTTTGAGGCGGGGGCGCGCCAGAATCGCCTCGACATAGGGGGCGCCGGCGAAAATCCACAAAAAGCAGGGCGTGAACGTCACCCAAAGCGTCATGCCTCCGGCCAGCAGCGCCAGAGCCAGACCGCCTTCGGCGTAACCGGCGAGCAGGCCCACGAATTGTGTCACCAGGATCAGCGGGCCCGGTGTTGTTTCGGCCAACCCAAGCGCGTCGATCATCTGTGCTGTGGTCAACCAGCCGTTGGTTTCGACGACCGCTTGGGTCATGTAGGCCAGCACGGCATAGGCGCCGCCAAAGGTGACCACGGCCAGCTTTGAGAAAAAGAGCGCCAGATCGGTCAGGAATTCGGCGTTGAAGGCCCATGCCACGGCGATCGGCAGTCCCCACAGAGTGACCCATGTTGCGATGGTGACAAGCGTTTGGCTGAAAGGCACAGGTGCGGGTGGGGGCGCGGTTGCGGCAGCGGTGTCGGTTGGGGCGCTTGTGGCGCGCATCATCCCCCAAAGCGCCGCGACGGCGATGATCAGGGGAAAGGGCACCGACAGAAAGAACATCGCCACGAACCCGGCGCCTGCCAGCAGCCAGTCGCTCATGCCTGACAACGCCCGTCGAGACAGCGACAGCAGCGCCTGCAGAACGATCACGATCACCGCAGCCTTGATGCCCGTAAAGGCGGCTTGCACCACCGGCATCTGGCCATAACTGGCATAGCCAAGCGCCAATGCGGTGATGACCAGCGCACCGGGCAGCACGAACAAAAGCCCCGCGATCAGCCCGCCAGGCACACCGCGCAACCGCCATCCGGCATAGGTGGCAAGCTGCATCGCCTCGGGTCCGGGCAGAAGCATGCAGAAGGACAGCGCACCCAGGAATTGCTTTTCGCCAAGCCAGGATCGCCGCTCGACCAGTTCGGTATGCATCAGCGAGATTTGCGCCGCCGGTCCCCCGAAGGACAGAACGCCGATCCGGGCGAAGACATGAAAAAGCTGGGCAAGGCTTGGGCGCATGGCTGACTTGATAAGGCTCTTTGGCCGTCATGCAACATCTAACAGGGCTGTCATGAAACGGTCATGACAGCGGGCCGCGCGTCTGAAATGGGGGGTATTAAGTGCAGGCTTCTGTTGCCAGGTGCCTGCGAACCCCGCCAGACCTTGCTAGAGGCCTGGGCTTAGATTTCGGTCATGTTACCGCTTACGCGGCAACGGCGACCGGAGCACGATTGTCGTTGGCAATTATGCTTTATGAACCGATAACGGTGGTATCTCACCGGGACAAAGCCACACCTTTACACGTTCGTCGATCCTGTTTCGGCCCCTCATACCCCCAACGAGGGTTTATGGTGGAGCCGCCGGGTACCGCCCCCGGGTCCGATCCGCTTATTACGAGCGCGTTTATGTCCATAGTTCCCGAGGGAACACCGTGAATATAGGCAGGTGGACCGGGTTTGCAAAGGGGGCATCGACAGGATTCAGCACGCGCCCGTTTGAGAGCCTTTGACAGGGCTGGATGTGGCTGGATCGTGCAGGATTGCGGCCAGAGGGCGCGCGTGCCGGCGGAGGGTGACTATTTTGCAGTGCAGAAAACGTCAATAAAACAAGGCGAATTCAATGCATGGGTCGCAATCAAAAGAAAAAAAGGCGCAATTGGTTGCTATCCGTCAAAGCCCCTTGTTACCCTCGTTGGCATGAGAGTGAACAGGGCATCATGCCTTCTCTGGGTGAAACTTGAGGGAACAGGGGGCGCTTGTTTGCGGCGTTCCTGAACGTCAGGGAGCAACGGGCTGTGCCCGGATTGATCCATGGGATGGTGCGGGTGTGCAGCATTCCGATCCGGTGTGACTGACCCGATTTGCCACAAATGAAAAAGGGGGCCTGTTTTAATGGCCGATGAAGTCACAGAGTCACAAGGGATTCCGGCGCCCGAAGGGCACGCGGATCTGATTGATACCGATTACGAGATCGGACAGGACAATATTGTCGCCAGAGTTGGGCCGTTTGGCCTTGATATTCACAATCCGGTCTTCGTGATTTCGGGACTGGTCGTGATCGCGTTCGTCGCCTATGCGCTGATCGCGCCGCAGCATGCATCCGATTTCTTCGGCTGGCTGCGCCCGGCGCTGACCAGCACGTTTGACTGGTTCTTCCTGTCGGCGGCGAATGTCTTTGTCATCTTCTGTCTTATGCTGATCATCAGCCCGTGGGGCTCGGTCCGGTTGGGCGGCACGGAGGCCACGCCGGATTATGGCTATGCAGGCTGGTTCGCGATGCTGTTCGCGGCGGGCATGGGGATCGGCCTGATGTTCTTCGGCGTGCTGGAGCCTGCGTATTATTTCGGCACACCTTGGGGTGACGAGCCTATGGGGGCTGTTCGTCCCTTCACCGAAGACGGCCAATTGATCGCGGCCAATGTCGAAGAGGCGCGGCGGATGGCGCTTGCGGCGACCTCGTATCACTGGGCCCTGCATCCTTGGGCAATCTATGCGGTGGTGGCGCTGGCGCTGGCGCTGTTCAGCTATAACAAGGGGCTTCCGCTATCGATCCGGTCGGCCTTCTATCCGATCCTGGGCGAGCGTGTCTGGGGTTGGTGGGGCCATATCATCGACACGCTGGCGGTGTTTGCCACGCTGTTCGGTCTGGCCACGTCGCTTGGCATCGGGGCGCAGCAGGCCAATGCCGGTCTGAACTATGTGTATGGCGTGCCGAATACCACGACCGTTCAGGTGATCCTGATCTGCGCGATCACGGCGGTGGCGCTGATTTCGGTGCTGCGCGGTCTGGATGGCGGCGTGAAGGTGCTGTCCGAGATCAATATGGTCATCGCACTTCTGCTGTTGCTCTTCGTGCTCTTTACCGCAGGCGCGGTGTCGATCCTGAGCGAGTTCGTCTCGGGGCTGGGGGCCTATGTGCAAGAGGTGGTGCCGCTGTCCAATCCGTTCGGTCGTGAGGATACGGGGTATATGCAGGGCTGGACGGCGTTCTACTGGGCTTGGTGGATCAGCTGGTCACCCTTCGTGGGCATGTTCATCGCCCGCGTCAGCCGGGGCCGCACGGTGCGTGAGTTCCTGATCTGCGTGCTGATCATCCCCAGCCTTGTCTGTGTGCTGTGGATGGCGGTGTTCGGCGGTGCGGCGATCAACGACATCATCGCCAATCCCGACAGTTCGGCGGTGAAGGCCAACGTGATCGACAGTTACGCGCCTGAATTGTCGCTCTTTGCGATGCTGGAAAGCCTGCCTCTGAGTGCGATTACCTCGACCATCGGGATTGTGCTGGTCATCGTGTTCTTCGTCACCAGCTCGGACTCGGGCAGTCTGGTGATCGACACGATCACCGCGGGCGGCAAGGTGGATGCGCCGGTGCCGCAGCGGGTGTTCTGGTGCACCTTCGAAGGGCTTGTGGCGATCGCGCTGTTGCTTGGTGGCGGCCTGACGGCGTTGCAGGCCATGGTGATTTCCACGGGCCTTCCGTTCACCCTGATCCTGCTGGTGATCTGCTACGGGATCGTGCGCGGCCTGATGACGGAAAAACGCTGATCCGATGACAGATCGGCACAGAAAGATCCCGGCGATGTCCGGGGTCTTTTCGCATTTGGCGGGCAGGATTGTGGTGCTGCCGCGACGGCGCGCTTGACGATTGCGGAGTGTCAGGGTTTTTTACGCGGCATGACCCTTGATACAGATTTCGTGCGGGCGCAGTTCCCCGCCTTTTCCGAACCCTCGCTGAGCGGGCAGGCGTTTTTTGAAAACGCCGGCGGCTCGTATACCTGCGCGCCGGTGATCGCCCGGCTGGAACGGTTTTACCGCAGTCGCAAGGTGCAGCCCTATGCGCCCTACGAGGCCAGCCGTTTGGCGGGGGCCGAAATGGACGAGGCGCGTCAACGGCTGGCTGCCATGCTGAATGTGGACAGTGATGAGGTCAGTTTCGGGCCGTCCACGACGCAGAACACCTATGTTCTGGCACAGGCCTTCCGGCAATGGATGCGCCCCGGCGAGGCGATTGTCGTGACCGACCAGGATCACGAGGCCAATTCCGGTCCTTGGCGCAGGTTGGCAGAGGACGGGATAGACATCCGCGAATGGCGGATTGACCCCGAAACCGGGATGTTGCGTCTGGAGGATCTGGAAGCCCTGCTGGATGAAAACGTGCGCTTGGTCTGTTTCCCGCATTGCTCGAACGTGGTGGGGGCAGTCAATCCAGTGGTCGAGATTACCGCCGCCTCACATGCAGCGGGTGCGTTTGTCTGTGTCGACGGTGTCTCTTACGCGCCGCATGGCTTGCCGGATGTGGGCGGGATGGGGCCGGATATCTATCTGTTTTCCGCGTACAAGACCTATGGTCCGCATCAAGGGATCATGGTGATCCGGCGCACGCTTGGTCAGTTGTTGCCCAATCAGGCGCATTTTTTCAATGGTGACGTGCTCTACAAGCGGTTCACGCCGGCTGGCCCGGATCATGCGCAGGTGGCCGCGAGTGCGGGGATCGCGGATTATCTTGATGCGCTGGCGGCGCATCATGGCATCCATGGCGATCCGGCGGCGCGCGCGGCGGGTGTCCATGACTTGATGCGCGCGCATGAGGTCGCTTTGTTGCAGCCGCTGCTTGATGCCGTCAAGGACCGCAATTCGGT
>JALQUE010000042.1 GCA_023260815.1 Roseovarius sp. | reverse complement strand
GACAGGCCGGTATGGATCCTCTCCCTGCGATGGGTCATATCTTGACGACCGCGGCTTTGGCCTTGATCATGGCAACCGGCTTTCACGTAAAGGCGGCGGCCTTTCTGGTCTTGTCATATGAAATTCTGCCTGTTCTTCAGTTTCCTGATCCCTCCGATGTGGCCGAGGCCGGGCGCCACCGCATTGGGCAAAGTTTTGCGCTGGCGTTCAGTCTTGCCGCGCCCTTTGTAATCCTTTCGGTGATCTACAACTTGACCCTAGGCGTCATAAACAAGGCGATGCCGCAACTCATGGTTGCTTTTGTTGGGGCTCCTGTCATCACCTTTGGCGCGATTGCATTGTTGCTGATCTCGGCGCCGATCATGCTTTCTGTCTGGCTTCAGGCGTTCGAGGCTTTCCTCGCCGCGCCCTTGCGGTAAGGCGCCATGGCGGAACAGGACGACGCATCAGAAAAGAGCCATGAACCATCCCAGCGCAAGCTGGACGAGGCGCGAAAGAAAGGTGAAATCGCCCGTGCGCAGGATTTGCAGACTGCCATGGCCTACCTTGGGCTCCTGGTCTGCATGTCCTCTGTCGGCGGCTATAGCCTTATCCGTTTCGCCGACGCGCTGATGCCGCTGATGGAACAGCCGGACCGGCTCAAGAGCCTGTTTTTCCGTGACGGTGCGACCGAGGTTGCCGGAGCGGTCATGCTGGCCGGGCTGGTTCCGGTGCTGCCGTTCCTTCTGGCCCCCGGCGTATTCGTGCTGCTCACGCTCTTTGCGACCCGCGGAATTGTTTTCAGTGGCTCCAAATTGATGCCGAAGATCTCCCGCATCAATCCGATCGAAAACGCAAAGAACAAGTTTGGTCGTCGCGGTCTTTTCGAATTCTTCAAGAGCTTCGTGAAATTATGTGTCTATTCGATCCTTCTGGCGCTTTTTCTAAGGGGCCAGATAGATGTGATCACGGGCGCCATAATGGGCACGCCAGGCGAAGTGGTGCTGCGCATGACCGATCTGATGGTCCGCTTTCTGTTCATCGTCGTGCTGATCGCGACCGCCATTGGCGGCATCGATGCTTTTTGGCAGCGCGGGGAGCACATGCGTAAAAACCGAATGAGCCACAAGGAATTGCGGGACGAAATGAAGGAGTCCGAGGGCGATCCGTATCTCAAACAGCATCGCCGCATGCGTGCGCAAGAGATGGCGCTCAACCAGATGATGACAGAGGTTCCAAAGGCCGATGTGATCATCGTCAACCCGACGCATTTCGCCGTGGCCCTCAGCTGGAGCCGTCTGCCCGGCTCAGCGCCGATCTGCGTCGCCAAGGGCCAGGATTCAGTGGCTGCCCGTATCCGCGAGGCGGCAACAAAAGCCGGGGTGCCGATCCATTCCGATCCGCCGACCGCCCGTGCAATTTACGCGACGACTGCGATCGGCGAGGAGATTTCGTTTGACCACTATCGGCCGACCGCCGCGGCGATCCGATTTGCGGACAAGATGCGACAGAAAGCAAGGGAGAGAGGCTGGTGACATCCAAATATGACGACCTGACCGAAGCAACGGATCTGCTGTTGCAACGGGATCTCGACACCCATCGGCGCAACCTCGCGGTATCCGCGCGACTGGCGGCCGAACTGGCCCAGATTGATGGCCTGCGCGAGGCCGCGCAGGCCGATACGGGGGCCATAAGCGCTCGTCAGATTCTCGGGGCAGATGCGCTCTGGCAGGGCTGGCTGGTACGCAAACGCGCCGAAGTCCTGCAACGCACGGCAATGGCGCGGGCGCAGGAAGCCGACAGCCTGAGCCGTGCCAGGACGGCGTTTTCACGGGCCGAAGCTGCCAGGAGTCTGGCTCTTGAGGATGTGGAATCGCGCAAGCGTCGCCGCCTCAAGTCCGAGGCCGAGGCCATGGACGCGTTGGGCGTCCTGCGCGAAGGCGTGGCCCGCGGGTTGACCTGAATACCGGTAAAGGAAGCGGGCCGCCCCGGCAGGGACGGCCCGTTGTTATGGAGGAGACCGCGTAGTCTCTCCGCCGTCAGGCGGCGTCCTGGCGCGCGATTTCGGTTATTAGGACGTCCTTGACGTCCGGTCCCAGAACCGAACGCGCCGCATCGAAAAGAGCGGACCGCAGAATGTCCATGCGGTCGCCAGCGGTAAACGGGCCTTCGAAGCCGCCGATATTGGCGTGGTCGAACAACACCTGAAGGAAGACATCCCGCAGTTTCGGCTCTCTTTGGTAGACAGTCTGGGTCGTGCCGCTGGACACCTCGACACTCAAAGAGGCGACAACCAGGGCATCGACACGATCCTTACCCATGATGGGGATGACGAACTGGTTGCTCAGCTTGACGTATTCATTCTGGTTATCGGCATGGTCGTCCTTTTCGGGATCGTCTACCGCGGCATGGTCGTCGGTGTCCGCCTCGGCATGAGGGTCGGCGGCACCGGTTTCGACAGCCTCTTCGGAGGGGATGAGGAACAACCCGGCGCCTACGCCGGCTGCTGTTCCGGTCAGGGCAAGGAGAATCGGCAGGAGTTTCCGGAGCATCGTCTATCCTCAGAACGGCAGGATCGCGTCCAGAACCTGCTGGCCGATCCTGGGTTGCTGTACATCCGTGATCTGACCGCGTCCGCCATAGGAGATCCGGGCCGAGGCGATCTTGTCATAAGTGATCTCGTTCTGGCGCGAAATATCCTCGGGGCGGACATAACCGGTCACCAGAAGTTCACGCAGTTCGAAATTCACCCGAACCTCCTGACTGCCTTCGATGGCAAGG
>JALQUE010000423.1 GCA_023260815.1 Roseovarius sp. | reverse complement strand
ATCTGCTGCTGCCGATGCAGGAACGGATCCACAACTTCGTGATCGCGGGCGAAGGCACTGCACAAGAGGCTTTGGACGGGCTGGTGCGCGACTGGACCGAAGTCTTCGAGGACGAAGGCAAGCTGTAACGCGAACGCCTGTCGGCGCCTTTGGGCGCTGACATCTCCCGGCTGCCCTGATCGGGTGGCCGGGATACCCTCACGAACAAAGCAAGACGCGCAGATCCGCTGTGGGTCATGGGGTAGGACCAATGACAGACACACCTATCGACAAGGCCGCGCAAGCCACGCCCGAGCGTCTGGCGCGCCGTATCCGGGGACTGTCGGATCGGAGCATCGCGTGGATTTTCGTGGCGCCGACGATCTTTCTGCTGCTGGCCGTCAATATCTTTCCGCTGATCTGGACGATCCGCCTGAGCTTTACCGATTACCGCGTGAACCGGCCCAACCGCGAGGTGGAGTGGGTCGGGCTGCGCAATTACGAGCGCATCCTGACGGACCCGGATGTCTGGGCAACGATGCAGGCGACAGCGCATTTCCTGATCTGGACCATTGTTTTGCAGGTTCTGATCGGGTTTGCGCTGGCGTATCTCATCAACAAGAAATTCCGCGGCAACGACCTGTGGACGACGATCATTGTCTTTCCCATGATGTTGTCGCCGGCGGTGGTGGGGAATTTCTGGACCTTCCTCTATCAGCCGCAGATCGGGTTGTTCAATTACGTGATCGCTTTCTTCACCGGGGCCGATCCGGCCAGTTTTTCGATGATCGGGGATGTGCATCTGGCGCCTTGGGCCATCGTGATCGCAGATACCTGGATGTGGACGCCGTTCGTGATGCTGATCTGCCTGGCGGGTCTGCGCTCGATCCCGGACAGCATTTATGAGGCCGCAGAGTGCGACCGCGCAAGCAAGTGGCGGCAATTCTGGACGATCACCGTGCCGATGGTGTTGCCGTTCCTGATGCTGGCGGTGCTGTTCCGGGGCATTGAGAATTTCAAGATGTTCGACCTGGTCGTGCAGCTGACGGGCGGAGGACCGGGCAACACGACCACTCTCACGTCGATCGACCTCAAGCGTGAAGCCTTCGAGAAATGGCGTACGGGCTACTCATCGGCCTATGCGGTGATCCTTTTCGTGACGGTATTCGGGCTTGCCTCGATCTATGTGAAAGCGCTGAACAAGGTGAAAGAACGATGAGCTTTTCGGTCACAGAAGCGTCCGGGAGGACCAAATGGGTCGCGGGCATCCTAGTGGTCGGCTATGCGCTGATCACGATTGCGCCGCTGTTGTGGATCATCGCCACCGGCTTCAAAAGTGGGCCGGATTCCATCGCCTATCCACCCAAGGTGGTGTTCGAGCCGTCGCTGGAGGGGTATGTGAACCTCTTTACCGACCGGACCCGCGCCACCGAGGACATGCTGGAGGCCGCCGGTCCTCCGCAGACATGGTACGAACAGATCGCGCGCGATCAGGGTACGGTCATCACCGGTCCCTCGCGTTATGGCGAACGGTTCCTGAATTCGGTGATCATCGGCTTTGGCTCCACGGCGCTGTGCATGCTTCTGGGGACGGCGGCGGCCTATGCGTTCAGTCGGTTTCGTGTGCCGCTCAAGGATGATCTGATGTTCTTCATCCTGAGTACGCGCATGATGCCGCCGATTGCAGTGGCGATTCCGATCTTCCTGATGTTCAGGCAGTTGGGGCTGAATGACACGCATCTGGGCATGATCCTGCTTTACACTGCGGTGAACCTGTCGCTGTCGGTCTGGCTGCTGAAAGGGTTCATTGACGAAATTCCGGTTGAATACGAAGAGGCCGCGTTGATCGACGGCTACACCCGGTTTCAGGCGTTCTACAAGGTCGTGCTGCCGCAGGCGGCGACCGGCATCGCCTCGACCGCGATCTTTTGTCTGATCTTTGCGTGGAATGAATACGCCTTTGCGGTGTTGCTGACCTCCGGGACGGCCCAGACCGCGCCGCCCTTCATTCCGACGATCATCGGCACATCGGGCAAGGACTGGCCCGCCGTTGCCGCAGGCGCGACGATATTCCTTGTGCCGGTGATGGTCTTCACAATCCTGTTGCGCAAGCACCTGCTGCGCGGGATCACATTCGGAGCGGTGCGTAAATGAACGGTTTCATCAAAGGATTGCTGAGACTGCGTCGCAGCCCGTGGGAAATGGTGGCCTCTGTCCTGATCGCGGCTGGTGTGGTGATGCTGATGCAGCCTGTCTGGATCGCGCTTTATACATGGTCCTTTGTCGTCACGCTGACCGGCACGGTGATGTTCATCATCGTCAGCCATTTCCCGGAGTAACGCATGGCACAGATCAGAATTGAAAATGTGCGCAAGGAATTCGGGTCGTTCACCGCGGTACAGTCTTCGACCTTCACGATTGAAGATGGCGAATTTTTCATGCTGCTTGGGCCGTCGGGCTGTGGCAAGACCACGACCTTGCGGATGATGGCGGGGCTGGAACTGCCGACATCGGGCCAGATCTATATCGATGGCGAAGAGGTGGGCCAGAAACCCGCAAGCCAGCGCGATATCGCGTTTGTTTTCCAGATGTTCGCGCTGTACCCGCATATGAACGTGCGCGGCAATATCAGCTATCCGCTGAAAAGTCAGGGGATGCCATCTGCGCAGATCAAGGCCAAAGTCGGCGAGGTGGCCGAGATCCTGGGGATTGCCGACATACTTGATCGGCCTGTCGGTGGCTTGTCGGGCGGAGATCGTCAGCGCGTGGCGCTTGGCCGTGCGATCGTGCGCGATCCCAAGGCGTTCTTTATGGACGAACCGCTTGGCGCTCTGGACGCAGAGTTTCGCGAACGCATGTCCGAAGAGTTGCGCGCGCTGCATGACCGGATGAACGCGACCACCGTCTACGTGACCCATGACCAGCTTGAGGCGATGCAGATGGGCGACAAGATCGTTGTGATGAACCACGGTGTCGTCGAACAGTTTGGCGTTCCACAGGATATCTACGACTGGCCCGCGACCAAGTTTGTTGCCGAGTTCATCGGATCGCCACCAATGAATTTTCTCGATTTCGAAGGGATGATCGAGGCGGGCCAGGATGAGGTCCGGCTTGGCGATGCGGCGATCGCTCGGGCCGACACCGAACGCGCCGAGCGCGAAGCGGCCAAGGATCGCTCGCAGTTGCTCGACGACAAGGGCGCTGACGCCAACGACGCCACTTCGAAAATCGTCTCCATCCGCTCCAAAACCTGACTTGGTGGTTCTGGTGGCAAATTCGTCACCGGCTTTGCAGGAATTTGCCACCAATTCGGGTCACCCGAGCACCGTGTTCGTTCGTTGGACGAGTGATGAGG
>JALQUE010000195.1 GCA_023260815.1 Roseovarius sp. | reverse complement strand
CGACCTCGGTGAAGATGCCATTGTCGAACAGCGCGGCAAAGCGCGCGCGCGGCGTGATCGCCATGTGATGCCCGCAGTTGGTGCAGACATTCAGCGCCTCTGACAATTCGCGGTGAAACAGCATGGTGCCGCATTCATCGCATTTGGACCACAGGTTCTCGGGCATCTCGCGCCGCGAAAAGATCGAGTTGATGCGCGGGCGCACGTAATTCGTGATCCAGTTCATGCGGCGTGATCCCTTGTTGCCTCGCTGCCCTCAAATAGTGGGCTGAACCGCGGAATGCAATCAGCAGCGCAACGCGACCCGTGCCGCCAGCCAGCTACAGCCAAGCATCATGATGTCGATGGGAAACCACCTCCACAGGCTGTCGCCATCCCCAAGCGAGAACGGATAGACATAAAGCGCCAGCCCGTCGAAATTGCCACTTGGCGCGGCAATCAGCACCGCGCCGAAATTATTGACCAGATGCAGCGCAATCGCCGGGCCAAGCGTGCCGGACCGCGCCGTCAGATCCGCCGCCGCCAGCCCAAAGCCAAAGGCCCAGGCCACCACCAGCCATGTATTCGGTCCGTTCATCACCGGATCGTAATGCAGCAGGGCAAACACCGCCGAAGGCAGCCCCATCCACAACGCAGGATGGGGGATCCACGCGGCAAGCTGGCTCTGGATATACCCACGAAAGGCGATCTCCTCGGCGCTGGTCTGGATCATCAGTCCGATCACCCCCAAAGGCAGCAACAAAAGCCAGCGCCCGAAGGCCATGCTGGGCTGTGGCGTGGTGCTTGCGTCGCCCGGCACGATCATCACCACCGCGACCAGCATCAGCAGCGCGACGGTCACCTGCCGAAACTGCCGCAGCGCCAGAACGGGCGGCCCGATCAGGTCGCGCAGCCTGCGCCGGTGCAGCACCGCCAGCGTGATCGCCAGCGCCACGATCAGCAGCCCGAAGAGGAACAGGTTGATCAACACAGCCGCCGGCGTGTCGCCCCGCATCAGCGCATCGGCCAGATTGTCCCAGGCCTCCGGGCCGATCACCGCGCGATGCAGACGCGACCAAAGCTGGCTGAAGCTGACGAACAGCAACGCCGTCAACACAACCCCGGCCAAAAGCCGCAAGGGATGCGCCGAGGGCCGCGCCGGGGCGATCAGCCGGTCATGTGGCTCGTAACTCATGCAGAAATGCTAGTGCATCGCGGGGTGGTGGGAAACTGTCATTGCGCCGCGCCTTTGGGCGCCAAGTCGCACTTGTCCAGCGATCCCGCGTCACTTAAACCGGGTGGCAACATTACCCGGGAGGCCCTGATGACCAAATTCGACAAATCCAAACTGCCCAGCCGTTACGTGACCGAAGGACCGGCCCGCGCACCGCATCGGTCCTATTACTATGCCATGGGCATGACCGAGACCGAGATCCATCAGCCGCTGGTCGGCGTGGCCACCTGCTGGAACGAGGCTGCGCCCTGCAACATCGCGCTCAATCGTCAGGCGCAGGCCGTCAAGGGCGGCGTCAAGGAGGCGCATGGCAGCCCGCGTGAATTCACCACGATCACCGTGACCGACGGCATCGCGATGGGCCACGAAGGGATGCGCAGCTCTCTCGCCAGCCGTGAGGCGATTGCCGACACCGTGGAACTCACCATGCGCGGCCATTGCTATGATGCTCTGGTGGGGCTTGCAGGCTGCGACAAGTCGCTGCCGGGCATGATGATGGCGATGGTCCGTCTCAATGTGCCGTCGGTGTTCATCTATGGCGGGTCGATCCTGCCCGGCAAGGCGCCGCAGATCGATGAGATTCCCGAAGAATTCCGCAACCGCGACCTGACGGTGCAGGACATGTTCGAAGCGGTCGGCTGGCATCAGAACGATCAGATGTCCGACAAGGCGCTCGATATGCTGGAACGCGTCGCGTGCCCGTCGGCCGGGGCGTGCGGCGGGCAGTTCACCGCCAACACCATGGCCTGCGTGTCCGAGGCGATCGGCCTTGCGCTGATGAACAGCTCGGGCATGCCCGCGCCCTACGAGTCGCGCGACCAATATGCCGAGGCGTCGGGCCGCGCGGTCATGAACCTGCTGGAAAAGAACATCCGCGCCCGTGATGTGGTCACCCTCCAAAGCCTGCAGAACGCCGCACGCGTCGTGGCCTGCACCGGCGGGTCCACGAATGCGGGCCTGCACCTTCCGGCCATCGCCCACGAGGCGGGGATCGATTTCTTCCTCGAAGATGTCTGCGAGATTTTCCGCGATACGCCCTATTTCGTCGATCTCAAGCCCGGTGGTCAGTATGTGGCCAAGGATCTCTATGATGCGGGCGGCATTCCCGTCGTGATGAAAGAGTTGCGCAAGGCGGGTCTTATTCACGAAGATTGCGTCACCGCGTCCGGCCGCTCCATCGGAGAAGAGCTTGACCTGATCGACCGCGAGGCCGATGGCCGCGTGATTTATCCGATCGACACGCCGCTCACCAAGACCGGCGGTGTTGTCGGCCTCAAGGGCAACCTTGCGCCGCAGGGCGCCATCGTGAAGGTCGCGGGCATCGCCCCCGAGCATCAGGTGTTCACCGGCCCGGCGCGCGTGTTCGAATGCGAAGAGGACGCGTTCGAGGCGGTCAAGGCACGCCAGTACAAGGAAGGCGAGGTCATCGTGATCCG
>JALQUE010000277.1 GCA_023260815.1 Roseovarius sp. | reverse complement strand
GACAGATCGCGCACCCCCGACAGCGACAGTTGCAGTGTGCGCGGGATCGGCGTCGCGGTCAGCGTCAGCACATGCACATCCGAGCGCAGTTGCTTGAGCCGCTCCTTATGCGCCACGCCAAAGCGCTGCTCCTCGTCAATGATCAGCAGCCCAAGGTTTTTGAACCGGATGTTCTTGGCCAAAAGCGCATGCGTGCCCACCACGATATCCACGCCGCCATCGGCCAGCCCCTCGCGCGTCAGATTGGCGTCGCGCTGCGTGACAAACCGCGACAGGGGCCGCACCGTGATGGGAAACCCCCTGAATCGTTCGGCAAAGCTCTGGTAATGCTGGCGTGCAAGCAGCGTTGTCGGCGCCACGACGGCCACCTGCACCCCCGACATGGCCGCGACAAAGGCCGCGCGCATCGCCACCTCGGTCTTGCCAAAGCCCACATCGCCACAGATCAGCCGGTCCATCGGGCGGCCGGCGTCCAGATCGGCCAGCACATCCTCGATCGCGCGCAACTGGTCATCGGTTTCGGCATACGGAAACCGCGCCGAGAATTCCTCCCAGGCGTGATGTTCCGGCTCCAGCACGGGGGCGCGGCGCAACTCGCGCTCGGCGGCGATCCGGATCAACCGGTCGGCCATCTCGCGGATGCGCTCTTTCAGGCGGGCTTTCTTGGCCTGCCATGCACCGCCGCCCAGCTTGTCCAACAGGCCCTCTTCATGGCCAAACCGGCTGAGCAGCTCGATATTCTCGACTGGCAGATAGAGTTTTGAGCCTTCGGCATATTCCAGCAAAAGGCACTCATGCGCAGCGCCCGCCGCCGTGATCACCTCCAGCCCCTGATAACGGCCCACCCCGTGATCCACATGCACCACCAGATCACCCGGGCTGAGGCTTTGCGCCTCGGTCAGGAAATTCTCGGCGCGGCGGCGTTTCTTGGGCGCGCGGATCAGCCTGTCGCCCAACACATCCTGTTCGGCGATCACCGTAAGGCCCGGTGCCTCGAACCCATGCTCAAGCGCCCAGACCGCAAGGTGCAATCCGCGCGCCCCGATCCGGGTGGCGTTGCCGACCGGCACCGCGCCGATCAGCCCCTCATCCTCCAGCAGCCCCTCAAGCCGTTCGCGCGCCCCGTCCGAGTAACTGGCCACCAGCACCGGCCCGGTCGTCAGCTTGGCCTCGATATGATCCTTGAGCGCGCCGAACAGGCTCAGCGCCTCGTTTTGCCGCTCAGGCGCGAAATTCCGCCCGATCCGCCCGCCCGCGTCAATCACGCCGGGTCCGGTCGCCTGCGGCAGCGGATTGAACTGCATCACCCGCTTGCCATCCACAGCCGCCTGCCAGCCGGCATCATCCAGATACAGCAATCCCGGCGGCACCGGCTTGTACAGCGTGCCTTCGCGGTTCTTTTGCTGCAACGCGTGGACACGGGTTTCATATTGATCGGCGATGCTGTCCCACCGCGACAGCCGCGAGGCCGTCACCTGATCATCCAGCGTGATTGTCGCATGGGGCAGATAATCGAACAGGGTTTCCAGCTTTTCATGGAAGAACGGCAACCAATGCTCGATCCCCGCATGTTTGCGCCCGGCGCTCACCGCCTCGTAAAGCGGGTCGTCCGTGCCCGCGGCGCCAAACTCGATCCGGTAATTCTGCCGAAAGCGCGTGACTGCGGCCTCGTCAAGGATCACTTCGCTGACCGGGGCCAGTTCGATCTGGTCCAACTTGTCGGTGGTGCGCTGCGTCGCGGGATCGAACCGGCGCAGACCGTCCAGCACATCACCGAACAGATCCAGCCGCACAGGGCCTGTTTCGCCCGGCGGATAGATGTCGATGATGCCGCCGCGCACGGCGTAATCCCCCGGCTCCATCACCGTGGGCGCCTGACTGAAGCCCATGCGCACCAGAAACGCCTTTAGCCCGGCCTCGTCGATGCGCTGCCCCACCCGCGCGATGAATGCGGCCTCTTTCAGAACCTCGCGCGCCGGCACGCGTTGCGTCGCGGCATTCAGCGTGGTCAGCAACACGAACTGGCGTGGCATTCCATGGACCAGCCCGGCCAGCGTCGCCATGCGCGCCGCCGAGATGTCGGGATTGGGCGATATCCGGTCATAGGGCAGGCAATCCCAGCCGGGAAAACGCATCACCGGCATGTCAGGCGCAAAGAACCGCAGGGCATCCGCCATCGCCGCCAGCCGCTTGTCGTCGCGCGCGATATGGGCCAGCGGCGCATCGCGCCGCTTGACCTCGTCTAGAATAAGGCGTGCGTCGAAACCTTCGGGTGCGCCGCCTACCGTGATGTGATCAGAACCGCTCATGCCCTGCCCGATACAAGCACCTGGCACAGGGTGCAACCGCCGCCATGCGCCGCGGCCTCAGCCACCCAGAACGCCGATGGTCATATTCTGCAACATACCCCACATCGCCGTCGCGAAGATCGAGATCATGCCGATCACCTGTGTCACCAGCCGGTGGCGATAAAGCTGCTTGTAAAGCGCGTCCCCTTCCAGAGCGCGCATCTTGATCTTGCGCGCGGTCCGAAACGACAGCAATCCCACGAAACTCATCGGAAATCCCAGCAGGAACAGGGCTTGCGCGAATTCCTTGTGGTACACGAACCCAAGAAGAAAGCTGACCGTGATGCAAAAACACACGAACCCGGCCAGCAACAGACCCGATTCCTTTGCAATATACAGGATGCGATTGGCATTGATGCGCACCAGATCATGCAAGTCGATCACGCTCTGCGCGTCCTGCGGCCCTTTGGCCTTGCGCGCCCGGATCACCACATCCCAAGGCACGCCAAGCACCCAATGGCTTGTCGACGACCACAGCACCGCAAGCGCGATCCAGAACCACAGGTTGCTGAAACTACGCATGTCGATGAGTTCGAAAACGGTCTCGTACCAGTCCAAAAGATCATTCCACTGTAATCCGTCGACCTGTCTTAGCGTCGCCGCGCGGCAATTCCTACCCTTGAGATGCGCGAATTTACGTGCCACTCAGAGGGCAGAGTTTTCTTCAGGACAGGTCCATGAAACCCACCCAAGCCGCCTTTCCCGCCACCCGTCTGCGTCGCATCCGGTCCACCCCCGCCATCCGGGCACTTGTCGCGGAAAACACGCTCACCCCGGCAGATCTGATCTGGCCGGTCTTCGTGCGCGACGGCGACGGTGTCGAAGAGCCGATCCCCTCGATGCCCGGCGTCATGCGCCGCAGCGTCGACAAGGTGGTCGAAGCCGCCCGCGACGCCCATGCCCTTGGCATTCCCGCGATCTGCCTGTTTCCCTATACGGGTGCGGCCAACCGCACCGCCGATTGCGCCGAAGCCTGGAACCCCGAGAACCTGTCCAACCGCG
>JALQUE010000112.1 GCA_023260815.1 Roseovarius sp. | reverse complement strand
AGGCGTGCCGCTATTTCAGCGAGATGAAAGCCGAGGGCGCGCCACTGACCCATCTGGATCTGGGCGGGGGTCTTGGCTTCGATTACACCGGAGAAAAGAAGGCGTCGGCAAACTCGATCAATTACAGCATCGAGGAGTACTGCGCCAATATCGTCGAGACGGTCGGCTACGCGATGGACGAGGCCGGGATCGAGCATCCCACGCTGGTGACCGAAAGCGGACGGGCCGTGGCGGCCAGTTCATCCATGCTGATTTTCAACGTGCTCGAGGCGACGCTGTTCGACGCAAGCGAAGCCCCCGATGCCGAGCCGGGCGATCACCACCTGGTGAGCGATCTGATCGCGGTGGGCGGCTACCTGTCGGGCGACCGGCTGCGGGAATGTCTGAACGACGCCAGCTTCTATCGCAACGAGATGCGCGCGCTGTTCCGCCGTGGCCAGATCGGCATCCGGCAGATGGCCCGCACCGAAAAGATCTATCGGCACCTGATGGCGCGCATCAAGGCGCTGGCCGCCGCCGACGAGCGCGGCGCCGATATCGAGGACGAGCTGCACAAGCTGGCCGATATCTATCACTGCAATTTCTCGTTGTTCCAGTCGCTGCCGGATGTCTGGGCGATTGACCAACTGCATCCGCTGATCCCGCTGCAAATGCTGGATCAGGCGCCGACGCGGCGCGCGGTCTTGTCGGATATCACCTGTGACAGCGACGGCAAGATCGACAAGTTCATCCTGAGCGAAGGCACCTCACCGTCATTACCGGTGCATGACCTGCCCCAGGACCGGCCCTATCATATGGGGGTGTTCTTTGTCGGCGCCTATCAGGAAACGCTTGGCGATCTGCACAACCTGTTCGGCGACACCAACGTGGTGACGATCGACCTTCGGGCCGATGGCGGCTTCGATCTGCTGCACGAGCAGGAAGGCGATACCATCGCCGAGGTTCTGTCCTACGTCGAATATGATCCAAGCGACTGTGTCGCGGCCTTCCGCAAGCTGGTGGATGGCGCGATTTCGGCGGGCACGATCAGTGTCGAGGAACGCCGCCCGCTGATGCAGGCCTATCGCGACAGCATCAACGGCTATACCTATTACGAATAGCGCTCACAAACCGGGGAGACAGAAGTCATGGGCAAGACACTTGTTATCGGCGCCGGAGGCGTCAGCCATGCCGCCGTCCACAAGATGGCGATGAATGCCGATATCTTTACACATATCAGCCTGGCAAGCCGCACCAAATCCAAGTGCGACGCGATCGCCGCATCGGTGAAAGAGCGTGTCGGCGTGGAGATCGACACCTATGCGCTCGATGCGATGGATGTGGCGGCGACGGTCGATCTGATCCGCAAGACAGGGGCCGAATTGCTGGTCAACCTTGCGCTGCCCTATCAGGATCTCAAGCTGATGGATGCCTGCCTGGAGGCCGGGGTGCATTATCTGGACACCGCCAATTACGAGCCCGAGGACGAGGCCAAGTTCGAATATCACTGGCAATGGGCCTATCACGACAAGTTCCGCAAGGCGGGGCTGGTGGCGATCCTCGGGTCGGGCTTTGATCCGGGCGTGACCAGCGTGTTCGCCAAATGGCTCAAGACCCACAAGCTGGACACGATCCGCCAGATCGACGTGCTGGACGCCAATGGCGGCACCAACGATCAGGCCTTCGCGACCAACTTCAACCCCGAGATCAACCTGCGCGAAGTCTTGCAGGATGCCAAGCACTGGGAAGGCGGCGACTGGAAGGTGACGCCCGCCATGACCCACAAGGTCGAGTTCGATTTTCCCGGCATCGGGCCAAAGAACATGTACCTGATGTATCACGAGGAGTTGGAAAGCCTCAGCACCCATTTCCCCGAGATCGAGCGCGCGCGCTTCTGGATGACCTTCGGGGATGCCTATATCACCCATGCCAAGGTGTTGCAGAATGTCGGCATGACCCGGATCGATCCGGTGATGCATAACGGGACCGAGATCATCCCGATCCAGTTCCTCAAGACGCTGCTGCCCGATCCCGGCGATCTGGGCGAGCAGACCAAGGGCAAGGCCTGCATCGGTGATATCGTGACGGGTCAGGCGAAGGACGGCTCGGGCGAGAAGACATATTACATCTACAATATCTGCGACCACGAGGAATGCTTTGCCGAGGTGGGCAGTCAGGCAGTCTCCTACACCACCGGCGTGCCGGCGATGATCGGCGCGGCGCAGGTGTTGAAAGGCAATTGGAGCGAGCCCGGCGTCTGGAACATGGAGCAGCTCGATCCGGATGACTTCATGGACATGCTGAACGCGCATGGCCTGCCGTGGCAGGTGCATGAGCTGGACGGCCCGGTCACGTTCTGAGCAGGCAGTGATAAAGGGGCAGATGGGCATGACGCAGATGATGCAGACACAGGCGGGCGACGCTGGCGCGTTCCGCCAGTTCGATCTGACGCGCGTGCCGTCGCCCTGTTTCGTGGTCGATGAGGTCGCGATCGAGGCCAATCTCAAGGCGCTTGCCGATGTCGGCGAACGCTCGGGCGCACGGATGTTGAGTGCGCTCAAGGCGTTTTCCATGTTCTCGCTGGCGCCTCTGGTGCGGTCCTATCTGTCGGGCACCTGTGCCAGCGGACTCTATGAAGCCCGTCTAGGGCGCGAGGAATATGGCGGCGAGGTCACGACCTTTTCCACCGGCTACAAGCCCTCGGAAATCGACGAGATCATTCGGCTGAGCGATCACCTCATCTTCAACAGCCCCGCCCAGAAAGACAGGTTCGGGCCGCGTGCGGCAGCGGCGGGGGTGTCTGTCGGATTGCGGATCAATCCCCAGCATTCCGAAGGCGAGGTGCCGAAATACGATCCCTGCCAGCCCTGTTCGCGGCTTGGCTTTCCGGTTTCGCATCTGGATGCCGCGGCGCTGGACGGGGTCGAGGGGCTCCACATGCATACCCTGTGCGAACAGGGGTTCGCGCCTTTGGCGCGCACTTGGGCCGCCGTGGAACCCTTGATTGCGCCGCATCTGGGCGGGTTGAAATGGCTGAACCTTGGCGGCGGGCATCACATCACCCGCGACGATTATGACCGCGAGGCGCTGATCGCGTTCATCCGCGATCTGCGCGCCCGCCATGGGATCGAAGTCTATCTTGAACCGGGCGAGGCGGTCGCGCTGGATGCCGGTATTCTGGTGGGTGAAATCCTTGATACGTTCCATAACACCATGACCATCGCGATCACCGATATTTCGGCCACTTGCCATATGCCGGATGTGATCGAAGCCCCGTACCGCCCCGCCCTTCTGGACGAGGCACAGGCCGGACACACCTACAGGCTTGGGGGGCCGTCCTGTCTGGCGGGGGATATCATCGGCGATTACACATGGGCCGCGCCACTGGAGATCGGCCAGCGTTTCGCGTTTCTGGATCAGGCGCATTACTCGATGGTCAAGACCAACACCTTCAACGGTGTGCCCCTGCCCGCCATTGCGATCTGGAACAGCCAAACCGACGATCTGCGGATCGTGCGGGAGTTCGGATATCAGGACTTCAAGGAGCGCCTGTCATGAGCGTTTTTCTGGACAGCGAACTGACCGAGGCAGAACGCGGCGACGACGCCCGCTTTCGCGTGATCCCCGTGCCGCTTGAACGTACGGTGTCGTATGGTTCCGGCACGGCCCAAGGCCCCGAAGCGATCATCGCCGCGTCGAATGAACTGGAGCGGATCTGCGCCGGGCACGAGCCTTGCGCCACCGGGATCATGACCGAAGCCCCACTGGATTGCCAAGGATCCTTGCCCGATGTGATGGAACGGCTGGCCCAACGCACCGAAGCTGCGGTGCGCGCAGGCCGGGTGCCGGTGACCCTTGGTGGTGAACATTCGCTAACGTATGGTGCGGTCATGGGCGTGGTGCGCGCCCTGGATCGCCCGGTGGGGATCGTTCAGATCGACGCCCATGCCGATCTGCGCGTGGCCTATGAGGGCGAGCCGCATTCACATGCGTCGGTGATGCACCTGCTGGCCGAACAGGGCGTGCCGCTGGCCCAATTCGGCGTGCGCGCCCTGTGCCGTCAGGAACAGGAAAGCCGCGCGCGGAACGGCGTGTTTTTCCGCGATGCCGAAGAGTTGGTAACCGAGCGCATTCATCAGATCGCGCTGCCCGATGACTTCCCCGAACTGATCTATGTGTCGTTCGATGTCGATGGTCTGGACCCGTCACAAATGCCCGCAACCGGCACACCGGTGCCCGGCGGGTTGGAGTATTATCAGGCGTTGCATCTGGTCGAAAGCGCGCTGAAGGGTCGGACATGCGTGGGGTTCGACGTGGTCGAACTTGCGCCTGACGGGAATGCGGCGTGGGATTTCACGGCGGCGCAGATCGTCTACCGGCTGATGGCGGCCTGCGTCTGAGCGTGCGGCCTGCCCTGCCGGAAGACCGTTAAGACCGTTTCACTTGGTCGCCAAAGGCGCTATGTGACTGCCGATGACACCACCGTCCCCAGACCATCCGCCGCGACGCGCACCCGTCATGACCCCAGGAGCACCCGGTTACCTTTGGGCGCTTGTCGGCGTCCTGGCGGCGATCGAGGCGGTGCTTGCGATGTCGGATGCCGGACTGATCCTGCCGGCAGGCTTGCGTTGGTCGGCCTTTGCGCTTGGCGCGTTCTGGCAACCGCTATGGTCGGGACAGATCGCGCCGATTTACCCCGGACAACCGGTCGTCATGTTACTCAGCTACGCGTTCCTGCATGGAGGTCTGGCGCATCTGGCCTTGAACAGCGTCGTGCTTCTGGCGCTTGGCAAGCTGGCAACGGCGCGGATCGGGATGACCCGCACGCTGATCGTTCTGGCGCTGTCGGCGGTGGGCGGCGGATTGGCCTTTGGCCTCCTGTCATCGGGCGGTACGCCGATGATCGGGGCGTCGGGCGCCGCCTTTGGCCTGCTGGGGCTGTGGCTGGCGTGGGATTACCAGTGGCGCAAGCAGATGGGCCAGCCTCTGAAGCCGGTCGTGACCACGCTTGCGGCGCTTGTCGTCGCGAATGTCGTGTTTTTCGTGATCCTGAGCGGCGGGCTCGCGTGGGAGGCGCATCTGGGCGGGTGGCTTGTGGGCTGGATCGCCGGCCTAAGCTTTGCGCGGCGCTAGGGCCGATACCTGCACAAGGTGAACGCCCCTGATCAGCCGCCGGTCCGGGAACCCGTGTCAGCGACGAGCGTGGCAATGATATCGGCCAGCGCCAGAACCTCGGTTCCGACCATCGTTGCGGCGGCAATCCCCAGCACACCACAGATCGCGGTCAGGGCTGCCCAATCGGCAGACGTGTCTCCGGAATTCGCGTGCATGACGATACCTCAAGGTCAGATCGGTGGTCGTCTGACCGAACCCTTCAAGCGTGCCGAATGAACAGTTACAAAAAGGCCCGCCTTCTGGAGGGGAAAAGCGGGGCCTTTTGCCGTCACCCAAGCCAGACCCAAATCGGGGCTGCCCGGTATCCGTTCACTTGTGTTGCCAGGGGTCAGTCAAACCAAGTTCACCCTGATTACCAAAGACCGGCTGGTCAGTCCGCGTGTAAGAAGTTTGCGTTGATTATCCTTCGATAATACCGGCGCGCTTTTGCTTGGGCGTCGCCGTGACATGGCCGCAAGGCGGGGCAAGGCCCAGCCCGGCAAACCCGGAAACGGTGACAGACATCACAGCTTTTCGGCCCCCTCTGGCCCTTTGGGTAAAAAAACCATACATACCCGTCATCATGGTGAATTTCTGGAAGAGCGTCGTGAAGGACAAGCACAACGGAAGACTGACCCGCGATGGAATACGCCTGCACGAAACGGCGGATTTCGCGGGGATGCACAAGGCAGGCGCGCTGGCTGCGCGCATTCTCGACGAGGTGGCGGATCACGTCTATCCCGGCCAAACCACTGGCGAGATCGACCGAATGATCGAACAGAAGGTGGCCGATGCCGGCGCGACCTCGGCGACGATCGGCTACAAGGGCTATCAGCACGCCAGCTGCATCAGCGTCAATCATGTCGTCTGTCACGGCATTCCCGGCGACAAGAAGCTCAAGGATGGGGACATCCTGAACATAGATGTGACCGTGATCATCGATGGCTGGTACGGCGATACAAGCCGGATGTTCGTGGCCGGATCCCTGTCGCGCAAGGCCGAAAGGCTGATCCAGATCACCCACGATTCGCTGATGATCGGGATTGAGGCGGTCAAACCCGGCAACACATTTGGCGATATCGGCTACGCGATCCAGAGTTTCGTCGAAGGTCACCGGATGTCAGTGGTCCGGGATTTCTGCGGTCACGGACTTGGCCGGGTGTTTCACGCGCCGCCCAACGTGCTGCATTACGGGCGCCCAGGCACCGGCCCGATGCTGGAGGAAGGCATGTTCTTCACCATCGAACCGATGGTCAATCTTGGCCGGCCGGAAACCAAGGTGCTGGCCGATGACTGGACAGCGGTAACGCGCGACAAATCCCATATCAGGTGTTGGTGATTC
>JALQUE010000100.1 GCA_023260815.1 Roseovarius sp. | reverse complement strand
GCCAGGGAACTGGACCACATAGCATCTGGCTCTGCCGATCCTCCGCCCCAGTTCCTCCGCCAGCGCCTCCCCTGCCTCGTCCCGGTCGGTTGCCAGGATGATCTTCTCCGCTGACTTGATCACATCCTTGGCATCCCAGACGTAGGCAAACTTCGTATCTTCCTCCGCCTCCACCCTTCGATTCGACACGGCCTGGGGTGCGCCATTGGGGACGCTCACCACATAGGCCTCAGGAGGCAGCACAGAGGCCGCTGCGAGCGCATCCATCTCCCCTTCGGTAATGATAAGGGTCTTGGCATCGCCTCTCCTGGCGGCTTCTACGCCCCATAGGGAGCGTGCCGCCCCGTCCTGGGTGAACCGCTTGCCCTCGATGGATCTCCACTTCACGGCTTCCCATACGTTACCGTATTGTCGAGTGAGCGCACGGTTGTGAAAGTGCGCCGCCTGCCTGTCGATCCTGGCCCTGCCGCCTGGAATGACCTGCTGCCTGTGCCTGCGCGCGCCGAGGTGCTGGACCGCGCGATGACCGCGGATTGGCTGGTGATCGGGGCGGGGTTTGCCGGGCTGGCCGCAACCCGGAGGCTGGCGCAACTGCACCCGGAGGCCCGGATCGTCCTGCTGGAGGCGCGTCGCGTGGGCGAGGGACCGGCAGGGCGCAATTCGGGTTTCATGATCGATTTGCCGCATGATCTGTCGTCGGATGACTATGGCGGCGCGCTTGAGGCGGATATCGCGCAGACACGGGCCAACCGCGCGGGCATAGATTTCGCCGCTGCCATGGCCAAGGAGTTCGGCCTGAGCGAAGAGGCGTTCCTCCGGTCGGGCAAGACCAATGCGGCGGCCACCGAGGCAGGTCACCGGCACAATCTGCAGTATGCCGCGCACCTGTCGCAGATGGGCGAGCCGCATGAGATGCTGGACGCCGACGCCATGCGCGAGATGACGGGAACGGCGTATTACCGCAGCGGGCTGTATACGCCGGGCGCGGCGATGATCCAGCCTGCGATGTTCGTGCGCGGCGTGGCAGAGCGGCTGGTGTCGAACAGGCTGAGGATATTCGAGGACACCCCGGTGGTGGAGTTGTCGCGGCAGGGCGATTGGGTGGCCCGGACGCCGAAGGGATCCGTGACGGCGCAAAGGGTCATTCTGGCGGTCAACGGCCATGTCAACAGTTTCGGACAGTTCCGGGGGCGGCTTTTGCATGTGTTCACCTATGCGTCGATGACCCGTGCATTGACGCCGGATGAACAGCGCCAGCTTGGCGGACAGGCGCGATGGGGGGTGACGCCGGCCGATCCGATGGGAACCACGGTGCGGCGGATTTCCGGCACCGGGGGCGACCGGATCGTGATCCGCAACCGGTTCACCTGTGATCCATCGATGGAGGTGAGCGCCGGGCGCATCGCACGGGTGGGCCGGGATCATGACCGGGCCTTCGCGGCGCGGTTCGGGAAGCTGAAGGGTGTCGGTATGGAGTACCGTTGGGGCGGGCGCTTGTGTCTGAGCCGCAACAATGTGCCCGCGCTTGGCGAGATCGAGGCGGGGCTGTTTTCGGCCTGCTGCCAGAACGGTCTGGGGACGGCCAAGGGGACGTTGCACGGGATGCTGATGGCCGAGCTTGCGTCGGGCCTGCGGTCCGATGTGTTGGATCAGGTGATGGCGCAGGACGCGCCTGCGCGGTTGCCGCCCATGCTGCTGACCTCTCTGGGGGCCAATGCGGTGATGCGGTGGGGCGAGCGCAAGGCCGGGCGCGAGATGTGACTGGGGCGCACGCGTCCGGCCCTGACGCGCCGGCCTCGTGGTTGGGGTCTGGTCATCGGGCGCGCGTCACGCGGTGCTGTGCCCGCGTCAGCCCTTGGCGAGATCCTTGAGAATGGGGCAATCGGGCCGGTTGTCGCCGGCGCATTCGTGAACCAGATGGGTGAGCGTGTCGCGCATCGACTGAAGCTGCAGGATCTTGTCTTCGATCTGCGCAAGATGGTCCTGCGCGATGCGCTTGACGTCGGCGCTGGCACGGGTGTCGTCCTTGTAGAGCGCAAGCAATGTGCGGCAATCCTCGATCGGGAAGCCGAGCGCACGGGCGCGGGCCAGAAAGGTCAGCCGGTGAATGTCCTTGTCGTCGAAGACACGGTAGCCATTGGCTTCGCGCCTTGGCGTCACAAGGCCGATCTCTTCGTAATAGCGGATGGTCTTGGCGGGCAGGCCGGTGCGTTGGGCGATATCCCCGATATTCATGGCGGACCTCATTGATGCGCGGGCATGGGTTGCGCCGATGGCGCGGCGGTGGCGGCTGTGTCGGGCCGGTCCATGGCGGCCCCGACGCGGCGCAGGCGCAGCGCGTTGGACAGGACGAAGACCGAACTGAGGGCCATCGCGCCCGCCGCCAGCATCGGCGACAGCATCAGCCCCGCGATCGGGTACAGCACGCCCGCCGCTACCGGAATGAGCGCGGTATTGTAGGCGAAGGCCCAGAACAGGTTCTGGCGGATGTTGCGCATGGTGGCGCGCGACAGGTGCAGCGCATTGACCACGCCCGAGAGATCCCCGGAGATCAGCACGATATCGGCGGCTTCGATCGCGACATCGGTGCCGCTGCCCACGGCGATGCCGGTATCGGCTGCGGCCAGCGCCGGGGCGTCGTTGATGCCGTCGCCCACAAAGGCCACGGCGCCAAACTGCGCGCGGAGGTTTTCGACCGCGGCGACCTTGCCGTCGGGCAACACTTCGGCCTCGATATGGTCGATGCCCAGTTCCGCGGCGATGGCCTGTGCGGTGGCCGGTGTGTCGCCGGTGATCATCGCCACCTTGAGGCCGCTTGCGTGCAGGGTGTCGATCACCGCGCGGCTGGTGGGTTTGACCGGATCGGCCACGCCGAGGAGCGCGGCCAGCTGACCGTCGATGGCCGCAAAGACCGGGGTCTGGCCGTCGGCGGCGATCCGGGACAGGGGATTGGCAAGCGCGCTGGTGTCGATCCCTTCGCGGCGCATCAGGCGTTCGGCGCCGATCAGAACGTCATGGCCGTCCACGTGTGCCGACAGACCGAAGCCGGTGATTGCCTTGACCTGGCGGGCCTGCGGCAGGGTCAGGCCACGGTCCCGGGCGGCCTGTTCGATGCTGCGGGCGATGGGATGTTCGGACTGGCTTTCGACAGCGGCGATCAAGGCAAGCGTTGCGTCCTGCGGATGGTCGCCGGTGGTGTCGATCCGGGTGAGGCGCGGGCGGCCTTCGGTCAGGGTGCCGGTCTTGTCGAAGGCGACGACCCGGGCCTCGTCCAGCTTTTGCAGGGCGTCCCCCTTGCGGAAGAGAACCCCCAGTTCAGCCGCGCGCCCGGTGCCCACCATGATCGAAGTGGGGGTGGCCAGACCCATCGCGCAGGGACAGGCGATGATCAGCACCGACACGCCCGCCACCAGCGCGAAGGTCAGCGCGGGATCCGGCCCGAGGATCAGCCACGCGACAATGGTCGTCAGCGCAACTGCAATCACCGCCGGCACGAAGATGCGCACCACGCGATCCGCGAGCGACTGAATCGGCAGCTTGGCGCCTTGCGCCTCTTCGACCATCGAGATGATCTGCGACAGCATCGTGTCGCGGCCCACCTTGGTGGCGCGGAAGGTCAGGGCGCCGTCGCCGTTGATCGTGCCGCCGATCACGGTGTCGCCGGTCTGTTTCTCGACCGGGATCGGTTCGCCCGAGATCATGCTTTCGTCGACATAGCTGTGGCCGGTGGCAATCTCGCCGTCGACGGCGATCTTCTCGCCGGGGCGGACATGGACGATATCGCCGACACCGAGCGTGTCGATCGGGATTTCGATCACCTCGCCCTTGCGTTCGACACGGGCGGTATGGGCCTGAAGGCCGATGAGTTTCTGGATGGCAGCGCCGGTGCGGCCCTTGGCGCGCGCTTCCAGCCAACGGCCCAGAAGGATCAGGGTGACGATCACGGCGGCGGCTTCGAAGTAGACGGCGCGCGCGCCCGCAGGCAAGAGGCCGGGCGCAAACAGAGCGACGGTCGAAAAGCCCCATGCCGCCGTGGTGCCGAGGGCCACAAGGCTGTTCATGTCGGGCGCCGCCTTCAGAAGGGCGGGAATGCCGCGTGTGAAAAAGCCGTGGCCGGGCCAGACCAGCACAAGCGTTGTCAGAGCGAACTGGATCATCCACGAGGTCTGGTGGCCAATCGTCTGCTGCACAAGGGCGTGAAAGCCGGGTATCACATGGCCGCCCATTTCCAGAATGAACACCGGCAAGGTCAGGACGCCTGCGATCAAGGTCAGACGGCGGGCATGGTCAATTTCGGCGGCGCGACGGGTGGCCTGATCGTCGGAAAGGTCTGCGGCGGGGCGCGCGGGATAGCCTGCTTCGGTCACGGCGCGGGCCAGATCCGCGGGATCGGTGGCGCCGATAAGGTAGCGGACCTGCGCCTGTTCGGTGGCAAGGTTCGCCGACGCCTCCAACACGCCGGGACGGGGGCGCAGCGCGTCTTCGACACGGCCCACGCAGGAGGCGCAGGTCATGCCTGAAATGGCCAGCGTCAGCGTCGCCTCGCGGGCCGGGTAGTTGGCGGCCTGAAGCGCGCGGGTGACGTCGTGAAGATTGGCGCCGTCGGTCTGCATCCGGGCGGTGCCGTTGGCGAAGTTGACCGACACGTCCGAGACGCCGGGCACATCCCGGAGCGCGCGTTCTGCACGCCCGGCGCAGCCCGCGCAGGCCAGGTTCTGGACTTCGATACGTAAAGTGTCTTGAGGCATGGTACATCCCTTCGCCTCTACAGATAGGGCTTCCAGTCACGGGAAGGTCAAGGGGGGGTTGCTGCGATTGGTCGTAGAACGGTGTCGATCAGAAACGAACATTCAGACCGACACCGGGG